>CAZLTT010000015.1:0-27960 GCA_964562515.1 uncultured Micavibrio sp. | reverse complement strand
AAAGTCAGCGTTAAAGGCTGTACAGACCAATGGGTGAAGCTGGATCGCTTTACCTTCGATCAAGATCGGCTCAAACGCCTGAATACCGAGACGGTGCAATGTTGGCGCACGGTTCAGCATGACAGGGTGTTCGCGGATAACTTCTTCCAAGATGTCCCAAACTTCCGGACGTTCTTTCTCAACCATCTTCTTCGCGGCTTTAACCGTAGACGCCATGCCGTAAAGTTCGAGTTTGTGATAGATGAACGGTTTAAACAGCTCGAGCGCCATTTTCTTCGGGATACCGCATTGATGGAGTTTTAGCTCCGGACCAACCACGATCACCGAACGACCGGAGTAGTCAACACGCTTACCAAGAAGGTTTTGACGGAAACGACCTTGCTTACCTTTAAGCATGTCTGAAAGCGATTTCAGAGGACGCTTGTTCGCACCAGTGATAACGCGGCCACGACGACCGTTATCGAACAACGCATCAACAGATTCCTGCAACATACGCTTTTCGTTACGGACGATGATGTCCGGTGCGCGCAGTTCCATCAAACGCTTCAAACGGTTGTTACGGTTGATCACACGACGGTACAGGTCGTTCAGGTCAGATGTCGCGAAGCGACCACCATCCAGAGGTACCAACGGGCGAAGCTCAGGTGGAAGAACAGGAACGATGTCCAGAATCATCCATTCAGGACGAGCACCGGATTCGATGAAGCTGTCGAGAAGCTTCAGACGCTTAACAAGTTTCTTACGCTTTGCTTCGGAACCTGTTTCACGCAGGTCTTCTTCAACCTGTACTTTTTGCTCTTCGAGGTCGAGGTCAGAAAGGATTTCTTTCATCGCTTCCGCACCGATACCCGCACGGAAGTTATCTTCGCCGTACTCGTCTTGAGCAGCGTAGTATTCTTCTTCGTTCAGCAACTGGTATTGCTTCAGAGGGGTCATGCCCGGCTCGATAACGATGAAGTTTTCGAAGTACAGAACGCGCTCCAACTCCTTCAATGTCATGTCCATGATCAGACCGATACGTGAAGGCAATGACTTCAGGAACCAGATATGCGCCACAGGAGAAGCAAGGTCGATGTGACCCATGCGCTCGCGGCGGACTTTCGTGAGTGTGACTTCAACACCACATTTCTCACAGATGATCCCTTTGTACTTCATGCGCTTGTACTTACCGCACAAACATTCGTAATCCTTGATCGGGCCAAAGATACGGGCACAGAACAAGCCGTCTTTTTCCGGCTTGAACGTACGGTAGTTAATCGTTTCAGGCTTTTTGACCTCACCGAATGACCAGCTGCGGATTTGCTCCGGCGAAGCGATCGAGATACGGATTGAATCGAAGCTTTGTGGCCCTGTCGGTTGGCCAAAGAGGTTCATGAGTTCGTTCATTGTTTTCTTCCTTTAAATATCTGTTTCGCTAGCGCTTAGTTGTTGCTGCCGGTTTGTTTCAAATCCACGTTCAAGCCGAGGGCTTTCAATTCCTTGGTCAGAACGTTGAAGGATTCAGGGATACCGATTTCGAAGTTGTCTTCACCGCGAACAATCGCTTCGTAGACTTTCGAACGGCCGGCCACGTCATCGGACTTAACCGTGAGCATTTCCTGCAAGGTGTAGGCTGCGCCGTAGGCTTGCAGTGCCCAACATTCCATCTCACCGAAGCGCTGACCACCGAACTGGGCCTTACCGCCAAGCGGCTGTTGTGTAACAAGAGAGTACGGACCGATTGAACGGGCGTGGATCTTGTCATCAACCAAGTGGTGCAGTTTCAGCATGTACATGTAACCAACAGTCACATCACGGTGGAAATACTCACCGGTACGACCATCGATCAAGCGGACCTGACCGGATGTTTTCAGACCTGCTTTTTCAAGCAGTTCAGAAATGTCAGCTTCGTGTGCACCGTCGAAAACAGGAGTTGCCATCGGCACGCCGTCACGCAGGTTGTTCGCCATTTCAAGGAGTTCTTTATCATCGAGCTTGTCGACTTTCTCCGTAAATTCGCGATCGCCATATGCGTCTTTGAGCTTGGCACTGAGCTTCTTCTTCTCAGCATCTTCCATTTTCTTCTTGCTCTTGAACGTGTCGATAATGTCACCGATTTGGTTACCCATGCTTGCGCCGGCCCAACCAAGGTGTGTTTCCAAAATCTGACCCACGTTCATACGTGACGGAACACCAAGCGGGTTCAGCACGATATCAACAGGTGTACCGTCTTCGGTATATGGCATGTCTTCTTGCGGGATAACGCGGGAAACCACACCTTTGTTACCGTGACGACCGGCCATTTTGTCACCCGGCTGCATCTTACGTTTAACAGCCACGAAGACCTTAACCATCTTCATCACGCCCGGAGGCAATTCATCACCACGTTGAAGCTTCTCGACTTTGTTTTCGAAACGCTCTTTCAAGTTGTCGACAGCGTCATCGAATGTCTTGGACATAGCTTCGATTTCTTCCATCACGGCTTCTTTTTCAACCGCGATTTTACGCCATAGGCCGCGCTTCTCGATCGCTTCGAGGTCAGCTTTCTTCAGCTTTGTGCCTTTCTTAAGCTTCGCGTCTTTCGGCGCAGTCGCAACAGTTTCACCATTGAGGAGATCCATCAAACGGCCATAGAAACCGTCTTCGAGGATCTTACGCTCGTCATCACGGTCTTTTGCGAGACGTTCGATTTCCTGTGCCTCGATAGAGAGCGCACGGGCATCTTTGTCTACACCGCGACGGTTGAAGACGCGCACATCAACGATTGTACCGACAGCACCCGGCGGCAAGCGCAAGGACGTGTCTTTCACGTCAGCCGCTTTTTCACCGAAGATTGCACGGAGCAATTTTTCTTCCGGTGTCATCGGGCTTTCGCCTTTAGGTGTCACTTTACCAACGAGGATATCACCCGGGCCGACCTCGGCACCGATATGAACGATACCCGCTTCGTCAAGGTGGCGAAGGGCTTCTTCACCGACGTTTGGAATGTCGCGTGTGATTTCTTCCGTACCCAATTTCGTATCACGGGCCATCACTTCGAATTCCTCGAGGTGGATGGATGTGTATACGTCGTCGCGCACGATGCGCTCGGAGATCAGGATGGAGTCCTCAAAGTTGTAACCGTTCCAAGGCATGAAGGCCACGAGAGCATTCTTACCCAGAGCCAATTCACCGAACTGTGTGGAAGGACCGTCAGCGATGATGTCGCCGGCGCGAACCTTGTCACCCACTTTAACCAGAGGCTTCTGGTTAATACATGTAGACTGGTTTGAACGTTGGAATTTGGACAGCTTGTAGATGTCAACGACAGGCTCATCAGCACGAAGCTCTTCAGTCGCCTGAATAACAATACGTGTTGCATCGACCTTAGTGACTTCACCACCGCGACGGGCAGAGACAGCCGCACCGGAGTCACGGGCAACCGTGCTTTCCATGCCTGTTCCGACCACAGGAGCAGCGGATTTCAGCAGAGGCACAGCCTGACGCATCATGTTTGAACCCATCAAGGCGCGGTTCGCATCATCGTTTTCCAAGAACGGAATAAGAGATGCAGCAACCGATACCATCTGTTTCGGAGAAACGTCGATGAATTCGATCTGGTCAGGAGGAGACATCACGTTCTCACCCGCTTGGCGACAGGAAACGAGATCATTTGCGAACTTACCGCCTTTATCCAGTTCAGAGTTGGCCTGCGCGATTGTGTATTTCGCTTCTTCCATTGCTGACATGTAGATCACTTCGGGTGTGACCTTACCATTTTCAACCTTACGGAACGGACTTTCAATGAAGCCGTATTGGTTGACGCGGGCAAATGTCGCGAGGGAGTTGATCAGACCGATGTTCGGACCTTCAGGCGTCTCAATCGGGCAAATACGACCATAGTGTGTCGGGTGAACGTCACGGACTTCGAAGCCAGCGCGCTCACGTGTCAGACCACCAGGACCGAGCGCTGATAGACGACGCTTGTGCGTGATCTCGGACAGCGGGTTTGTCTGGTCCATGAACTGTGACAGCTGGGATGAACCGAAGAACTCACGAACAGCTGCTTGTGCTGGTTTGGAGTTGATCAGGTCATGCGGCATGTAAGTGTCGATTTCGACAGAAGACATACGTTCGCGGATCGCGCGCTCCATACGAAGCAAACCAATACGCACCTGGTTTTCCATCAATTCACCAACGGAACGAACACGACGGTTACCCAAGTTATCGATATCGTCGACTTCACCCTGACCATCTTTCAGGCCGTTCAGGTATTTCAGAATAGCCAGAATGTCAGCTTTGTTCAGAACGCGGAACTGGTCATCAGCTTCAAGGTCCAAGCGTGCATTCATTTTCACACGACCAACAGGAGAGAGATCGTAACGCTCAGGGTCGAAGAACAATGACTGGAACAATGCGTCAGCAGATTCAACCGTAGGCGGCTCACCCGGACGCATCACGCGGTAAATGTCGATCAACGCTTCTTCACGTGTGTCACATTTATCTGTGATCATTGTGTTACGGACGTAAGCACCAACATTGACGTGGTCAATCGCGAGGATCGGAAGCTCTTTGATGCCCGCCTCGTCAATTGTAGTGAGATCTTCTTCTGTAATCTCGTGACCGGCTTCATGCGTTACTTGACCGGTTTTTGTGTCGAACAAATCAGAAGCAAGATATTGACCGATAAGCTGTTCAGGCTGAACAAGAATATCTTTCAGGCCGTCTTCAGCAAGTTTCTTCGCTTTACGCGGTGTGATTTTCGCGCCTTCTTCGGCAACGACTTTACCTGTTTTGGCATCGATCAGATCACTGACAAGCTTGACGCCGCGGTAACGTTCGCCATCAAAAGCAGTTTTCCAACCTTTTTTGTCTTTGCTGTATGTCAGTGTGTCATAGAATGTGCCGAGGATTTCCTCATTGGACATGCCCTGAACCATCAACGGATCAATTTCCTGATCGTTTTCTTCACATTCAGCCTTGTAAAGAATAGTTTCGGCAGAATCCAAAGCACGCATCAATGTTGTGACAGGCAGTTTACGGCGACGGTCGATACGAACATACATAAGGTCCTTCGCATCGAATTCAAAATCAAGCCATGAACCACGGTAAGGAATAACGCGGGCAGAGAACAGGTACTTACCGGAAGCATGTGTCTTACCACCATCGTGGTCGAAGAACACGCCCGGTGAACGGTGCATCTGGGATACGATAACACGCTCTGTGCCGTTCACGATGAATGTACCGTTATCAGTCATCAGCGGCATATCGACGAGGTATACGTCCTGTTCCTTGATGTCACGGATAGAGCGCAGACCGCTATCTTCATCAACATCAAAAACAGACAGGCGCAATGTGACACGCAATGGCGCAGCATATGTCATACCGCGTGTCTGACATTCTTCTGTATCGTATTTCGGATCTTCGAGCTCGTATTTCACGAAGTCGATTTCAGCTTTGTCGGAGAAGTCCTTGATCGGGAATACTGTTGCCAGAACTTCCTGCAAACCTTCGAGTTTGCGGTCTTCAGCGGGAATATCATCCTGCAAAAACAGCTCGTAAGAACGACGCTGAACCTCAATAAGGTTCGGCATTTCGGCTACTTCTTCGATACGGCCAAAATTACGGCGTACGCGTTTACGGCCTGTGAAGCTTTCAATGCTGTTTGCTTTAGTGCTTTTTGTTGGTGTTTTCTTTTTTGCTGCGCTCATGATCGATCCTGCTTATCGCTTCTCTTTACATTTATGAATGAAGGCATAATTGCCTTAATCTATGTTTTTCAGTGCTTTCGCGGTTAAAAAACCCGCCCCAAGGCACGAAAGCCGCGTCAGCCTTATCTTTTCCGATAGGTTGATGCGGTTAAAAAATCAGTTTCCGGCAAATATCCTGCCGCAAAATGCGTGTACTTTATAATGGGTCGCCAATGTCATTCCCGAAAGTTTGATGGATATATGGCTTAAGCGTTGCGTATTGTCAACTGCCTTAAGTCACTTTTTTCAAAACACAAAAAGCATTTCCACCCATTATGGGAGGAAATGCTTGATGTTGTTCTTTATGCTTACTTAAGAGCGACTGTAGCGCCGGCTTCTTCAAGTTTCTTCTTGATTTCTTCGGCTTCGTCTTTCTTAGCAGCTTCTTTAACAGTCTTGCCACCGGCTTCAACCAGTTCCTTAGCTTCTTTCAAGCCAAGACCTGTGATCGCGCGAACTTCTTTGATCACAGCGATTTTGTTACCGCCTGCAGCTTCAAGAACGACGTCAAATTCGTCTTTCTCTTCAGCAGCACCAGCAGCTTCGCCGCCAGCAGCAGCAGCTACAGCAACAGGTGCAGCAGCAGCAGCTGTAACGCCCCACTTCTCTTCGAGAAGCTTAGACAGTTCAGCAGCTTCCAAAACTGAAAGTTCTGAGAGTTGTTCAACAATTTTTTCCAAATCAGCAGCCATTTTATCACTCCTTTAAATAGCTAAATTTAATTTCCTACTCGCTTACGAACAAAAACGATTATTCGCCTTTGGCTCCGTATGCTTTCGTTACACCTACAAGCTCGCGTGCCGGCGCCTGCATCAGACCAGCCAACTTTGTGGCCGGGGCCTGCAACAGACCCACAAGCTTGGAGCGAACTTCATCAAGACTTGGCAGTTTCGCCAGAGCCTCAATCCCACTGGCATCCAGGATTTGCTCACCAAGAGCACCACCCAGGATGATCAACTTGTCGTTACCTTTGGCAAATTTGTGTGCCGCTTTCGCCGCAGCCACAGGATCTTGCGATGTTGCAACACCGGTCGGACCAGTGAACAGATCGCTAATTTGCTCGTAACGTGTACCTTTCAATGCGATTTTTGCCAAAGTGTTCTTTGTCACCTTGAATGTCGCACCTTCTTTGCGCAGCTCAGCGCGAAGGTCTGAAATTTCTTCAACAGTCAAACCGGAGTAGTGTGTGACAACAACGATTTCGTCATTGGCAAAGCGTTCATTCAACGCCGTTACTTCGGCTTCTTTTTGTGCGCGGCTCATGCCCATCGCATTTCTCCTTCGTTGTAAAACTAAAAAAGGAGACAAGCTTTCAAGCTTATCTCCCGTCCGAGAAAGAAAAACGCCTCCCCTATTGAGGTTCTGGCATGTGCTTTTCTTCTATCTATACAGGGCTTTTATACCTCTTGGAACCTGTAGTCTCGGACAGAAATTTAATTCATGGCGAGATTTATAGAAGTGCCTTGAGTTCGTCAAGCCTTTTTTTGAGGTAGCGTGAGTCCTCACTTTTAGGCAAATCCGCGATATTTTCCTCAAGCGACTTTAGTTGAGACATAAGTGCGTCTTTCGCGCATTCTGTTCTGGCTAGCGGAATGAGTTTGGCCATTATGCGGATTAATTGGCTTAATATATCCGGCTTATCACTGCCCGCGACGCGGATATGCGAAAATGCCTCAAAGACAACATCACCTTGCGAAGCGACTTTGCCGAAAGCTAACAGTTTACCGTCGTCATTCCTGTAAACCCTTGAGGGCAATGACTTATTAAAAAGCTCTGCCAAGGCTGAGGACAGCTTATTCATGACGGTTATAGCCGTATAATTATCGTTTATCCCGGGTGATAGAGCGCGTAAGCCGACTTCCACGAGATGGCGTACAGAATACTCAATATCCTGAGAGCCCGTACGCTGAGCCCCTGTGACAATGGCGTTGGATATGTATTTTTCGATATCGGGGTTTAAAGCGTTTTCAGGATGGACCTTCGCCACGTCACTGCCTTTGACGATATAATCGCCTGCCTTACAGAGCAGCTCAATGACAAGGCCCTCTTCCTGTGCCTTACTTTTTACAGCTTCATAGTCAATGGTTTGCACATAGCCGCTTTTACCGGAATGGAGATAGCCAGATTTCTCATCAAAACCCTTGGGCAAATCCTTCTTCCGGTTCAACTCGTCCGGCGTGTCGTTAAAACCCTCATACTGGTTGATGTGTCTTAGCAAGTCTCCGTGAACTTTGGTCACGAGACTATCCGCAACACTCAGATGTGCGAGATGATGCACATAAGCCAGCAGAATAAAAAGATTAACCAAGCTCGCAAGAAAGACGTAGCTCAATGTCAAAGTCGGAACGTCGGCATTATCGGGCAGTTGGTGGAGTATTCCGGAGAGCACAAAACACGCGCATACACTGCCGAAGAAACAACCGATATAGAATTTCATTTTGTTGTCGCTCAACACGCTGCGGATCATGCGCGGACCAAGCTGGGAGGCAGAAAGATTGATCACCACCATTGTCACAGATACAACCAAAGTGGTCATAGTGATCATGGAAGACATCAATATACCGGAAAGTTGTCGCGCCTCGCTCATGTCTCCGCGAAACAGATATAGGGAGGATAGAGCGTCCTTTGCGACTTCGGTTTCAATGTAAAATACTGTTACGGATGTAACCGCATACAAGCCACACATCACCGCAGGCACGTAAAACATGCTTTCGCGAACGATTTGCCACCAATTATGAATTTTTGAAAACATTGTTCTTTCCGATCAATTACAGGTCTACAGCATACCTACAATTGAGAACAAAAAAAATCCCGCACACAGGCGGGATTTTCTGAAAATCTTTATGAACGGCTTATGCGGCCAAGCTGTCTGTTGTCAGCTTGATGCCCGGGCCCATTGTAGAGGTCACAGTGACCTTCTTAACGTAGGTACCTTTCGCGCCGGAAGGACGGGCTTTCATGATTGCATCATAAAAAGCTTTGATGTTCTCTTCCAATTTGCCTTGGTCGAAAGATGCTTTACCGACACCGGCATGGATGATACCGGCTTTTTCAGCACGGAATTCAATCGAACCGCCTTTGGCGTCTTTAACAGCTTTCTCGACGTCAGGTGTCACCGTACCCAATTTCGGGTTCGGCATCATACCTTTTGGACCGAGAATTTTAGCAACCTGACCAACCATCGCCATCATATCAGGCGTTGCAATACAACGATCGAAGTCGATTGTACCGCCTTTGATCTGATCAACGAGGTCTTCCGCACCAACGAGGTCCGCACCGGCTTTCTTGGCCGCTTCGGCTTTGTCGTCTTTTGCGAAAACAGCAACACGCACAGTTGCGCCTGTACCGTTCGGCAAGGAGATCATGCCACGCACGTTCTGGTCAGCGTGACGTGGGTCAATGTTCAGGTTGATTGCAATTTCGATACTTTCATCAAAGTTACGCTTTGACGCCGCATCTTTAAGCAACTTAACAGCTTCTGCCAGATCGTATTCCTTTGTGCGGTCTACGGCCTCCAAAGCAGCTTTCATTTTCTTACCTTGTGTCATTGTTTAGTCCTCCACCACTTCAATGCCCATTGAACGTGCAGAACCGGCAATAATCTTAACAGCTGCGTCAATGTCGTTAGCGTTCAGGTCTTCCATTTTCTTCTCAGCAATTTCCTTCAACTGGCTTGTGCGGATCTGTGTGATGATCTCGCGGCCAGGAGCACCGGAGCCTTTTTTCTGCTTCGTAGCTTGTTTGATGAAATAGCTTGCTGGTGGTGTCTTTGTGATGAAGTCGAATGAACGATCTTCATAAACAGTGATCACGACCGGAATTGGAACACCTTTGTTGTCTTCTGTCTTGGCGTTAAATGCCTTACAGAATTCCATGATGTTTACACCATGTTGACCCAAAGCAGGACCGACTGGTGGGGACGGGTTAGCAGCGCCACCCGGAATTGTCAGGTTAATGTAACCTGCTACTTTCTTTGCCATTATAGCCTCCTATACATAGCGTTAGAGGTTGCGTGGTACAGCTCTGCCCATGGTCTTAGGCGGACAGAAAGCCTCCCACATCAGTTAATGACGGGGTTTATTGCACATTGAAGGTGGTAAAATCAAGAGAATTCTCGGCTCTATACCTCACCGGCTAACGACGGAACCACCGTCGCCCTATCCGGCGCGGGCTCGTCAACTTTAGGCGTCGTGGCAGGTGCGGCATCCAGATTACGTTCTTCCAGGAATATTTCGAAGGCACGGCGCATCTGCGGATCCTGAATATCGCTTTCCGGAAGTATTGTGGCAGCAATGGCCTCAACGGTCTTCTCCCAGGCGTCCTGATCCAGCTCTATTGCCGTCATCACGGCCAACTCCGGCACTTCATCGTAAATAAAGTTTTGATAGACATGCGGATAGGCATTCAAAAATCTTTCGACAAATTCGGCATAGGCTTGCGCCTGAAAAAGCTCGTCTTCAATTTCATATATAGCATCCAACTCCCTCTCCAGTTCCTCTACCAATGGCGGCGGCAATATCGGGTCGTCAAACAAATCTTCGACCTCTGAAAAAACATTGCCGTAAAAGACCGTGCTTACCGCAGCGGGGACCTGATCAGGAAACTCAGCCTTTAACTCCTCCAGCAAAGCCTTTGCGGCAATAAGATCATCAGAATCGAGATCATCGTAACGGTCTTCATATTCTTCATATCTGTCGGGGGGAATATTCAACGCATCCAGCACATCCATAAAATGCTCGTCGACAAAGACACCGCCCATAATCGTACTGCCGAAGACCAGTGATTGCGGATCACTGGGGACGTTATAATTTGCTCTCAATTCCCTATGAAGCGTTTCTCCGCCTTTTGCAGCTATGCGCTTCTCAAGTTCAGCCAGACCATCCGCCGCATGATCAGGTAATTCAGCATCTATATTTTCGTCATCACCAGTAAGGAACGGCGCTGTATTATGATCCCAGCGATCACTATCGGGCCACCTTCCGGTTTCTTTGTATACCAGGATACGGGTGATCTCATGTTCAACGCGTTCTGCTATTAAACTGCGCTCAAAATTTTCAGGGCTTGTGCGCCTGCTCCAAAAGGCCAACGGATGCGCGGCTTGTTGAATTCCGGATATTCCCGTTCTGTCAGACAGAACTTCTGCGAACAGTCCTTTCGGACCATCGGATTCCGCATCATAATTATCACCGTGGTCAATTTCATGCCCCAACAGGAAATCGATCTGTTGTTGGCGACTTCCGGCCAGATCATCGAACCCTTTGAAAAATTCATCCAAGTTCAAAGAAATCATTCCGAAAGTTTCATTGTCCCCGACGAGGTGAAAGTTATTCTGCAGAAAAACCGTTCTCCACGCCTCAACAACTTCATCGCGATCCATGTCATCATAATCATCCGACATAAGGCGAATGACCCCGCCGAAATTTTCTTCCATGTAACGGATTTTGGCATCGATTGTTCTTTCCTCGGGCTGCCTGTATCTATCACTTTCGGCAAAGTCGAGGTCGGCTTGTGTATACAAGAAGGTAAAACGTTGCTCGTGCGCCGCATTTTGAAAAACGCGCTCGACGTCGTTATAACCTCCAAGCTCCCTGACAGCCATGCGGCTCATAACCAGATGCGCCTCGGTCCCGTCAGGCATAAGTTTGGTAAATCGAACCAGATTGTCAGGCAAGTCGATTGATGCAAAAAGCTCTTGATTTTCAACAGCTTGCTCTTCAGCAGCCGCAGCTTCTGCATTATCTTTAGTTGGCACACCCTCAGCGGTTTGTTCTGTATCCTCACTCGCCATAGGCGAATTTTCCGATATTTAACTTAATATCGGGTTAAGGTCAGCACACTAAAATGCTGTTTTTACTCGGGTTTTCCGGAGTTCGTCTTTAGATTTTTTCGACCTGACTGTAGTCCAGCTCAACAGGTGTCGCACGACCGAAGATAGAAACAGTCACTTTGAGTTTTTGTTTCTCTTCGTCGATTTCCTCGACCATACCGTTGAAGGATGCGAATGGGCCGTCGATCACTTTGACTTCTTCGCCGACATCGTATGTCACAGACGGACGTGGACGGTCGATACCTTCCTGAACCTGCTGAACGATACGTTTGGCTTCTGATTCTGTAATCGGCACGGGCTTGTTACCACCAGCACCCAAGAAGCCACTGACTTTTGGCGTGTCCTTGATCATGTGCCAGACATTGTCTGTCATATCGAGTTTCGCCAAAACGTAACCGGGGAAGAACTTGCGCTCGGCATTCACGCGCTGACCGCGCTTAACTTCGACGACCTCTTCGGTCGGGACCATGATTTCTTCTACATGATCTTCCAAGCCTTGCTTTCTGGCTTTTTCTTTAATCGCTTCGGCTACTTTTGTTTCGAAGCCGGAGTAGACATGAAGCACATACCATCTTGCTGCAGACATAGTATTTTCCTTTTTTAACGCTGTCATAGACCTAAACTAAGTATCAAGTTCACAAACCAGGCAATAACCTGATCGGATAAATATAAAAATATGGATGCAATCAAAACCATTACAAAAACCGCGATTGTGCTGGCGGTTGTTTCCTGACGCGACGGCCATGTAATCTTTTTGCCTTCGCTGCGTACTTGTTTGAAAAACTCGATTGGTCCTGTTTTAGCCATATTTACAATCCTTTGTATCTTTTCCGGACATTGCTCGTAGAGCGCTTGGGCGCTTTTTCGAGGGTAATCATGTTCGGGAACAAGGATGTGATACTATAACTTCATTGCAAATGCCAGTGTTTTCTTCGCCCCGATAGCTTTATTGGATGCGATGTTTTGAGAAAAACGTCCAGATCATTTCATTGGCTGAAATATCGGTGTTAATCGGGCCGCGCCCCTCTTTCCAAGCTGTGCACATTCTTCCTTCAGGCCTGCGTTCGCATGGTTTAATTTCACCTTCCTGACCGGGCCAGGAATGTCCGGCATTTTCAATTGCGCAGAGCGTGACTGACGCGTCATCGCGACATTCCGTGTAGGTATTGCAGGTCACATCTCCTTTTTGAAAAGTCTGTTCCATTTGACCGGAACAGCCGTTAAACCCGGCCCATTGCGCAGCTATAGATTCCACAGGCTCGCACGCTCGGCGGGTTTGTTTAAATGGCAGCCCGACAGAGGAAAACAGCTTTTCAAAACATCCGCCGCATTGTTCGCCGCCGTCATAGCGCGCGCAATTATCGGCCTTTCCGTGAATATGCAACACAGGCACAGGACGTGTGAGCGGGCAGCTTTCGCGTTTTTGATCTTGTCCGCCGTTCGGAGCAATCGCCGCAATTTTATCCGAAAGCTCACAGGCCAAACGGTAACTGATCATCCCGCCATTGGAATGCCCCGTTGCATAAATACGTTTGGGGTCCGCATTATATTCCGCCACCAGTTGGTCGATCATTTTCGACACAAAGCCGACATCATCTATATTCTCTGCGGATGCCTTGCCGCAACACTTCCCTGCATTCCATGTATGAAAATTGCCGACCCGGCTGCCTGATCCTTCGGGATATACCACTATAAAGCCGTGTTTATCGGCAGTTTTCTCCATATTGATCATATCCGCCATGCCTTCGGCACTGCCGCCGCCGCCATGGAATACCAATACTGTCGGGATATCTGTTTGACCTTTTACCTGATCAGGCACATGCACATAGAACATGCGCTTATGGCCGTCATGTTTGAGTGATTGTTTATCCAGAGCCAATGCCTGCGTTGATACAAACACCAACAAAGCACAGCACATCATCAAAATACGCATAGAATTTCCTCCCCTTAATCCATAGTGATTATACGGGGCGGTACTGCTAAAACCTTCGGTAAAGTTTTATGCCTGTTTCCAACGCAATTGCGGTTTACGGGCGGCCTTGACCTCGTCCAAACGGCGACGCGGTGAAGAATGCGGATAAGAATGGAAGTGTTCTTCGGCATTATTCAGGGTTTTGGCTTCGTTCGCGATCTCCTTCATGACCGTAATAAAGCGGTCAATGGAGTCCTTGCTTTCCGTTTCCGTCGGTTCGATCAGCATGGTTCCGGGTAGAACAAGCGGGAAGTAAACCGTCATCGGGTGGAAACCTCTTTCCACAAGTGCTTTAGCAATATCCAGTGTTTGCACGCCATGTTCTTTTTGATGCTTGTCGGTCACCAACGCCTCATGCATGCACGGTCCTTGATGAGCGTATGGCGCGAAGTAATCATCTTCGAGCTGGCGCAGAATATAGTTGGCATTGAGCACAGCATCTTCGGAAACCTGTTTCAGGCCATCAGCGCCATGGGACAGCATGTAAGACAATGCGCGGACATGCATGCCGAATTGACCCTGATATCCTTTCAAGCGTCCGAGGCTTTCCGGGCGGTCCTCAATCGTTTCCAATTTGAACGTATCGCCGTCCTTAATGACTGTCGGCACAGGCATATATTGCGCCAATTCCTCGGTACAGCAGATAGGACCGGAACCCGGACCGCCGCCGCCATGCGGTGTGGAGAATGTTTTATGCAGGTTGATATGCATGACATCCACACCGAAATCACCGGGACGAATTTTACCGACAAGCGCATTGAAATTCGCTCCGTCCATGTAGAAATAGCCACCCGCCTTGTGCAGCAGGTCTGCAATTTCGATCATGTCTTTTTCAAACAGGCCGCATGTGTTGGGGTTTGTCACCATCATGCCGGCGATATCAGCACCGTCAGGATCAGTTGCGTAAAGTGCTTCTTTGAAAGCCTCAACAGTCAGACAGCCCGTTTCTTTAGTCGGCATATTGCGGACCTCGAAACCACATGTGACAGCTGTCGCAGGGTTCGTGCCGTGCGCAGAGTCAGGTGTAAGAACGATTTTACGTTTCTTGATTTCGCCCTTTTGTTCATGTGCACGACGGATGGTCATCATGCCTGCAAGCTCCCCGTGTGCACCCGCAGCGGGAGACAAACACACACCGGGAAGATTGGTCAATTCGGCCAACCATTCCTGTAACTCATAGATCAAACCAAGCGCACCTTGCGCTGTGCTTTCCGGCTGCATCGGGTGCAGATGTGCAAATTTCGGGTGGCGCGCGACTTTTTCGTTCAAGCGCGGGTTGTGTTTCATTGTACAAGAACCAAGCGGGAAGAAGCCGTGATCGATGGAATAGTTCCATGTGCTCATACGGACAAAATGGCGCAGGGCTTGCGGTTCGGATACTTGCGGCAAACCGATATCACCGCGCTCATCAAGGCCCGTGCGGCTCGCTGTGCCGGCCGGTTCAGGGAGATCTACACCCGGGGTGTCGCTGCGCTCCTTTTCCCAAAGGAGGTTTTCTTCGTAATTCAGGGCGCGGTCGCCATCGTGTTCAGGTTTATGATTTTCAGACATGTTCATAATTTTTTGTTCAGCCACCATGTTATTTTTCCTCGTCGCTTAATGCCTTAACCTCATCAAGCAAAGTTTCGGTTTCTGCGCGTTTACGATAATCAGGGTCGATAAAGGCGTAAGTCACAACACCGTCCTGATTAATTACATATGACGCCGCCAACGGCAGAAGATTGCGATCGTCATTATTCTTAGTGTGGATGTCGAATGCTTCCTGCAAATAACCTGCGATTTTTTCCGGTAACGTGTACACGACACCATATTCTTTGGCGATCACACTTTGCTCATCGCTCAAAACATGGAAATCGAGGTCCAACTTATCTTGTAAGCTCCATCCGCGATCCGGTGTTTCCGGACTGATTGCCACAACATTGGCACCGGCATCTTTAAATGCCTGAGCGTGGGCCTGAATATCTTCGAGATAGATATTGCAGTATGGGCACCATTCGCCGCGATACCAAATCATGACCACAGGGCCATCTTTGAGCAACTCAGATAATATTACTTGCTCACCTGCTGCATTCGGCAATGTGAAGTCAGGTGCGGTGTCGCCGACATTGATCGCACTCTCCAGCACACCGGATTCAGCGACCTGCTTCACGCCTTCTTCGTAATCTTTGACTTTTTGCTCGGGGGCTTTTTCGGCAAAACTCGCTTTACGTTGATCAAGTTTTTCCGTGACCGTTTCCGCATCAACCGGTTGAGCCAGCAATACCAACGCTGCTGTTAATAGGGTAGAAAGTAACCGCATTACAAGACGTCCTTCAAGTTCGCCGCAAACGTGTCGATATCCGCTTGTGTTGTTGTTTCCGTTGCCGCAACGAGCAATTTGTTATCCTCTAGGGCCAGACCAGCGATAACACCTTTTTGCGCCAGTGCCTCCACAACTTCATCTGCAGACTTTGGAAGCTCTACCGTAAACTCGTTGAAGAAGTTCTCGGTTACCAGCTTCACACCGTCAATCGATGTTAATGCGTCGGCTGTTTTACAAGCCGCTTCATGATTCAGCTTGGCGAGGCGTTTGAAGCCATCCTCACCGAGCAGGCTCATATGCACCGTAAAGGCCAGAGCGCAGAGCCCCTGGTTCGTACAGATGTTCGATGTTGCCTTGTCACGACGGATATGTTGCTCGCGCGTGTTCAGGGTCAGCACAAAACCACGCTTGCCGTCGGCGTCTTCGGTAATACCGCAGAGACGGCCGGGCATCTGGCGCACATATTTTTCCTTACAGGCAAAAAAGCCCAGATACGGGCCGCCATAGGACAGCGCGATACCTATGCTTTGGCCTTCGCCGCAGACAATGTCTGCCTCAACAGGTGCGGGAAGAAGACCCAACGATACAATTTCAGTGACGACAACGACCAACAAAGCGCCAGTCTCATCGCATTTTTTACGAAGGGCGTCATATTTTTGTGGCGCGCCATAAAAATCAGGAGATTGAATAATCACACATGCCGTTTCATCATCCGGTTCGCCATCGACGATCTCGATTTCACCATCAAAGTTCCACATATAGGATTGCAGAACCTCGCGATAATGCGGGTGGATGTCATTGCCGATCGCAATTTTTTTGCGCTTTGTGATGCGCATCGCCATCAAGGCCGCTTCGGTTGTCGACGTTGCACCGTCATACATCGACGCGTTGGCAATTTCCTGTCCCGTCAGCTGCGCGATAAATGTCTGGAATTCGAAAATCATCTGCAACGTACCTTGCGCGATTTCCGGCTGATACGGTGTATAGGCCGTCAAATATTCCGAACGTTGGATGATGTAATCAACCGTCGCGGGCACGTGGTGGTAATACGCACCTGCGCCAAGGAAGAACGGGCCGTCAGAGGCAGCATGATTCTGATTGGCGTACTGGCCGAGATATCGTTCGACAGCCAACTCGCCCTGATGGTCGGGGAGGTTGGCCTTGCCATCGATAAAAGCGGCTTTGGGAACATCAACATAGAGGTCGTCGATCGAATTCGCTCCGACGGCCTCAAGCATCTCTTCACGAGATTTCTTTGTCAGTGGTAAATAGCGCATAGCCTTTATTTAGGCTTTTTTGATTCAAAAAACCAGTCTGAAAAACTTATGGGGTGCGTTTTTCCGCGCTTTTTTTGATTTTAATCGAGTGTTTTCAGATAATCCTGATAGGCCGCTTCGTCCATGAGGCCATCAAGTTGTGAAGCATCGTTCATTTTGATCTTTGCGATCCAACCGCCATCGGCGAGGTCTTTTTCGATCAATTCGAGGTCATCCGGCATATTGTCGTTAGCTTCAACGACTTCACCATCAACGGGGGAATATACTTCGGCAGCGGTCTTAACGGATTCGACAACGGCAAACTCATCACCCTTGCTCAGGGCTTTGCCGACTTCGGGAAGCTCAACAAACACCAAGTCACCAAGCGCTTCGCGCGCATATTTTGAAATGCCGACCCATGCGGTGTCGCCGTCCACATAAACGGTTTCGTGATCTTGCGTGTATTTCAGTTCAGCCATTTGTCAATTCTTTCCATTAATCAGATTGTTCTTGGTTTATAAATTCCTGAACTTTTTTAACGCGCGAGTCAATGTAGCCCGGTAAATTATCCAGATTGGCCAGTAGAATGCTCATATACAAAACGAAGAAAGCCAGCGCGTAAATTCGTGCTTTCGTGCGGCGGACAAGCTTACCTTTCTTGATACGTTCCAATGTTTGAATAAGAAACGTGCCGCCATCCAGACCCGGCAAAGGCAAAAGATTAAACAGGCCGACAGCCACACTCGCCGTCATGAACAAATAAAGAGCCTCGTAAAAACGGTTCAGCCACTTCGTATCAAGATGCACAACAGCATGCGCATCTTTTAGAGCGTAGGTGTCGATGGGCAGAAGCTGAAACGGTAATACGGCTATGATCCTTATCAAGTCACGTGATTTGTATAGAGCTTCAAGCGCATACTTGCCTGTCGACTGCTTCTGGTAATAATTTCCCGCTCTCTGCCCCAGAAAGACCCGTTCATAATAAGTATGGTCGGGGTCATTAAAATACTTGTTGGCTTCGGACGATAGCCTAACGTTAAACGGATGCGGCTTATCTAACGGGCCTTGCAGATGGATAAGCACGTCGCGATCCATGAAACGATTGAGAAGTTCGCGGGCTAAATCCTGATCTTCGGATACATCAATATTATCAACTTTCTTAACCGCACTCAGGTTGAATGCACGATGCTGCCATGTCACGCCGAAACGGGTATTCTCACGATGGATGCCTTTTTTATCCTCATATGACGTCCAGCCGGGCGTAAAGGTTTTGTCTTCGATAAAGTCACCGCGCTTGATTGTGTACACGGCTTCGACGGGGCCGAGTGAATAGGCATGACGTTGCATATCCAGATAGTTGGTCACGGGTATGCCGTTAACCGCCAGAAATTCATCACCCGGCTCAAACCCCGCTTCATGAGCGGCCAGACCCCGTTCAACCCCGACAAGTACAGCCGGTACAGATGGCTGGCCGAATGCAAGATAGAATAAGAAAAACAAAACGGGCAGGATCGCAAAGTTAATAAACGGTCCGGCGAGGGTTGTTATCGCGCGTTTCCAGTATGCCTGTGCAACGTAAGCTTTAGAATTATCGCCCTCCTCCGCACCGAGCAAATGGACATAGGCACCTAAAGGCCAAAGCCGAAATGAAAAGCGCGTATCGTGCTTGTTAATCCACCATTTCAACGTACGCCCCCGACCGATCACAACTTCCTTAATCGGCATACCGAAAATGCGTGCCGCAATATAATGCCCGCACTCATGAAGCAACACAGCCAGATAAACGAGGATGACGTATATGATCGGACCCAGAATGTATTCAATTTTGAAAAAGTCGAGATCCATTGTGTTTTAGCTTATGCCGCCTTTTTTTTAGCGGATTTTGTGCGCGCGGGCATGAACGGCAGATCACTGACAACCGCCTCAAGGTTTTTACCACGTACATTCACAAAGACCTTTGAGCCACTATTTGCAAACTCTGTATCAACATACCCCATGGCGATAGACGCTTTGAGTGTCGGGGAATGTCCACCAGATGTTAATTCACCAATGACGTTATCATTTTCATCCCGCACTTCTGCGCCTTCACGAGCCACGCCGCGGTCGATCAATTTAAACCCGACAAGCTTGCGCGCAACGCCTTCGGATAAATCTTTGTGCACGCGCTCATAGCCGAAATATCCTTCCGCGCTTTTGCTGATAATCCAGTTCATGCCCGCATCAACAGGTGATGTTTCCGCATTTATGTCATGGCCGTATAAGGCATAGCCCATCTCCAAGCGCAGAGAATCTCGAGCGGCCAAACCGATCGGCTTCACAGCATCATGAGCCAACAATTTCTCTGCCAATCCTTCTGCATCCTTATTAGGAACAGCAATTTCAAAACCGTCTTCGCCAGTGTAACCAAGACGACTAATAAACATTGAATAATCATCCTTAGCCCAGATCGACATGTATGGAAGGTCCGATAAATCGATATCCAGAACCTCCTTGACCACACGCTCGGCCTCTTGCCCTTGCAATGCCAGCAACGCCCAATCATCGAAATACGTGAATTCCAAAGTATCCGGCAAATGCTGCTTCATCCATGCAATATCCTTGTCCTTACACCCCGCATTGATAACAAAATGAAATGCATTTTCGCCTGTACGGGTAATCATCAAGTCATCGATAATGCCCCCCTGCTCGTTCAACAGCACCGTATACTTAGTGCGGTCTACACCGAGCTTTTCAAAGGCAGAAGGGGTAAGTTTTTGAACAAAATCTATCGCTTCACGACCGCCTTCGGGACCTTTGATCATTGCCTGCCCCATATGGGACACATCAAACAAACCACACGATGAACGCACCCATTCATGCTCTTTGATAACCCCTTCACCGTAATATAGCGGCATATCATACCCGGCAAACTCGCCCATCTTGGCGCCGTTTTTTTCATGGAGTGCGTGGAGTGCGGTTTTTTTCAACATATTCATTTTCCTAAAAATCTTGTGGTCTCTAGCGAGATATAACAAAGAATAAAAAGTTGTCCAGTAAGCTTTTAGCACATAAACGCCGCCGGATACATGCTGCAAGCGCGCGGCGGAGCGTTAATAAAACGCTTTTAATCACCTTACATCTTTGACTATTTCTCCGAATAACTTAAAGTGGCTGATAGATTTTAACGCTGATATTTCAAATATATGAACGATACCGCACCCTCAAAGGACGAACCGGACCCAACCGAACCCGCCGAAGGCGATGAGTTGGACCTCAAAGACTTTAAAGTTCTCATCGTCGAAGACTTTCCCTTTATTGCCGACATTCTATCGGCGTGTTTGAAAGAGATGGGCGTCGGAGACGTTATAAAGGCGGATAACGGCCAAAACGCTCTCACGAAAATCCAGTCGCTTAATCAGTTCGAAAATATAAACAACATTGACGTCATCATTCTGGACTGGCTAATGCCGGTCATGGACGGGCGGGAAGTTATCAAAGCGATCCGCAATCACAAGAGCGATTATATCCGCTTTTTGCCCGTAATTGTCTGCAGCGCCTACACCTCAGAAAAGCTGGTGACGGAAAGCCGGGATTTAGGTGCAAACGAAGTCGTTGTTAAACCGATTTCCGCGGGTGAGCTCGCAAGGCGCATACAACATGTGATCAACCACCCTAGACCGTTTGTGAAAAGTTCGACTTTTTTTGGCCCGGACAGGCGACGCCAGAAAAAACCTTTCGAGGGAGACGAAAAACGAAAAACCAAACCACAGGATGTTAAAAACAGCCATGAGCAAAAATAATTCCGAACAAGTTGAGATGTACCACCGTATTAACAAGCTGCGGCTTAAGGCAGGCCTCCCTGTGCGCGGTCCGGCAGGTGTAATTACTCCAAAAAGCGTCAAAAAGGCACAGGCGATCATCGACGACAAAGAAGAGGAATATACCGATGAGGTCAGGGATGTTTTAAGCAAGCTGAGCGATAGTTGGAAAGGCTTTCGTGACGCCGGACAAGAAAGCGGCTCAGAGTGGATTGAAAAAATATACAATTACTCAAATAACATCAAAGACTTAACATCGATGTACGATCACGACCTGATGACACATTTCAGCCTGTCATTGCGGGATTTTTGCGAGAAAATCGACCTCGATAAAAAGGAGCACCATGTGATCGTGCAGGCCCATATCGATGTGATGTGGGTGACATATGAAGATCAGCTTAGAAGTGATTCCAGTGAGAAAGCGGAAGAACTGAAAAAGGTTGTCGCCGTTGCGATCGAGAAATACTCCTGATCCTAGCTCTTACCCTTGCGGTGCGGCTCAAACATTTTCGCTTCGCCTTCAGGGATTTCTTCCTCTTCTATATACCACGGCATAATTGCAGGTTTTTTGGCCACCTTGAAATCTTCAGGCGTTTTACCGTTATAGGGGCTCGGATGAGATTGTAACTCGCCGACCTGATCCCGCGCTTTTTTGTAAGCTTCGGTATTTAAACTTGCGACGAGACTCACGAACTCCTTATCAGCCTGGCTAAGCTCGTCGTAATGTTCTTTGATGTCCGCAGGAATGGTCGTGATGATCGACTCTATCTTGAATAAATCGTCTTCGCTCATACCCCCTTCAACAAACATGGCGATAATTTCCTGCCACATTTTATCGAAGTCCTGAAAATTCTGAATATTGTCTCTGTCCACGCCCTTAATCTTCTCGCGGACATGATCGATAGCGGTTTTTGTCGCTGTTTGCGCGAATTTCAATTTGGACAAAACGATTTCATGATGCTTCAAATAATGTTCGATCAGAACATTGGTCAGATGCTCTGACTCCATTTCATTCGGCCACTGCTCAGGCTTACTGAAATTCTCAAGCTGCGGCGCTTCTTGCGGCTGCGCGGCGCTTTCCAACATTTGCTGCTGCATACCCGCGATGAAGTTCAAACGCGACGCTACGTCCTCGACACGATACGGAGCCTGAATAAGTTCAGTGATACCAACTTCGCGCGCTGCATCCAATAGATGCATGGCACGCGGACCGCAAATCCCGACCACCGGTGCGGCGGGGTTCGGTGACGCAGCGTCTTGGCGAATGGATTTTGTTAGAGCGATCGCATCACTTGCGCCGTCAGACAGCGCGGCAACAACGACATCAATCTTACCTTCTTTGAATTTTCTGTAACCGTCGAAAGACTCGTACGCACTTTCAATATTACTGTAACCCGACAACCTTAAAGATGCCTCTAACATCTTGCGTGAGCTATCGATCGGATTAACGACGAGCAGCCTTAAGTCTTTATTAATTGCAACCATTGTTCTTTTCTTCTCTCAATATCATTATAACGCATTGATTTTAAAAAGCAGTTTAAATTTAAGCGCTATTCTATGCCACGCTCCACAACGGTTTCA
Organism: uncultured Micavibrio sp.; assembly: GCA_964562515.1. GTDB lineage: Bacteria > Pseudomonadota > Alphaproteobacteria > Micavibrionales > Micavibrionaceae > TMED27. Next base: position 5,517 of record CAZLTT010000015.1, on the reverse strand, counting down.
ACGTCAGAAAGAAGGTCAAGCATCGTGTAGGGCGATATTGAATATGTATGCTGTAGCTTTGTCACATCCAGTATAAATTGCCCGTCCAGCTTGCGATCTTCATACACAACCTCACCATAACCGGTCTTTTTTATGAGCTGCTCAGCCAAATCCTGAGGGCTTACGCCGAAACCAGCTCCAACATTAAAAATACCGGGCTGAGGGCTTTGAATAACTTGAGTGACAATTTCAGACCACGCCCACACGGACAGAAAATCACGTTGGGAATCCGGCGCGATATCGAAAACGATTTTTTTGGTCTGCTTTAGGGATGACATCATTTGCCCAAAAAAACGCGGGCGGTCCGGCTCGTACCCGAAAATATTCGACATGCGCAAAATGGTCAGACGCGGTGCCGGAAGGATGCCCTGAAGAGCCCGTTCGGTGCGGAGTTTATTCTGGCCATACTTTGTTTGCGGCGATGTTTCATCTTCCTCGCTCAAAACCAGATCGGCAGGCGCGTCGCCATACACCATGCGGGAGCTCATCATGATATAGTGGCATTCGCTTTTATGAATAAGGGTGGCGATCGCGAAGTCTATATCTTTATCCGCATCATATTCCTGCGCGTGCATATCCGGATGCAATGCGCAATTCACGATGACGCTTGCGCTTTTTAAATCATTCGGACGGGCCAGTGCCTCTTCGTGCGAAAGGAATCCCCAAGCCTTGCTCTCTTCCCGTTCAGCCAGATGAGACGCTAAAAAACTATGTTTTCCGATAATGATGACAGACATGGTTATGCGGCTTGCGGTTGATCCAGAAGCTTTTGCCCCTCATCCGCGTAACGTTCGAAATGCTCGGCATACCAACGCGCCAAATTGCCAAGCTCGTCTTTGAGGAAATGTGTCGGTTTCCAACCCAGCGCCGAAATCGGGTCCCATGAAACGGCGTAACGCGCATCGTTAAAAGGACGGTCTTCAATATGTTCGATCCAGTCCTTCGGGTCTTTGCCGAAAATGCCGCAAATCATATGCGCGACGTCGATGTTCTTATATTCATCCGTCGTTCCGATATTATAGATTTCACCGATCTCACCTTTGTTCACGAGCAAGTCCAGAGCCTCGCACAAATCCTGTGCGGCAAGGAAATGGCGTTTGTTTTCGCCTGTGCCGTGAATGGTCAGCTTTTGCCCCGTCATCATCAGCATGATGAATTTCGGCAAGATTTTTTCAGGGAACTGGCGGATACCGAAAATGTTGTTCGAGCGCACAGTTATAACCGGCAGATCAAAAGACTGGCGGTAGCCGTTAATGATCATATCCGCTGCGGCTTTACTGGCCGAATATGGGTTGGTCGGTTTTAGAACCGCGCTTTCATCTACGCGGCCCTCAAGAATTTCACCGTAAACTTCATCGGTGCTGATATGCAGGATACGCGGGACACTCGCTTTCAGTGCGGCTTCCATCAATGCGTGCGTTCCCAACACATTGGTTTTTGAAAACTCCAACGAGTTACCAAAAGAGTTATCGACGTGACTTTCCGCCGCCGCGTGGATCAGCAAATCCGCACCATCGAGCGTTTCCAGACATTTATCAAGATTGCGAACATCATGGACGTTCAGCTTTATGCGCTTGCTTTCGATATGGTGCAGCACGTTTTGAATATCGGCCGCGTAGGTCATTTTATCGAGCACGACAATCTGCGCATCCGGATAACGCCCTGCGAAATGATCAACGATATGGGAACCTATAAAACCTGCGCCGCCTGTGATGACAATTTTCTTCATGTGCTTTTCTGTCCTTCTCCTCGGAATGTAAAGACGCGGTTTCCGATGAAATTAACGACCGCGTATATACCGATTGCGATTACTTGTGCGTATTGATCGGGCAGCCCCAGACCTCTCACCAACACGATCAGGGCTGCGAGTTGAATCATATAAGCCACGGCAAAAACGACAAGGAATTTTATCAGCTCGCTGCGTTGCTTTTGCGTATCCGATTGATTTTTGAATGTGACGTTGCGGTGTAGCACAAACCCCAAAGCCAACCCGAACGCGTAACCGACAGCATTTGCGACTACATAATGCACGCCGAGTATTTCGGACAAGGTCAGGATTACGGCGAGCGCGGCAATGGTGTTGATCAAACCGACGGATAAGAACACTGCAAACTGGCGAACCATTTTACGACCCGCCTTTCTTCTCGCAGACCGCTATAATCGACAAGCCAAAAGGCAGCGGCATAAAGCGCAAGAAAAACCGTTCACTCGCGAATATGTGCGTCAACAGAGTATTCATGAAGGGTGACGGCATTTTTACGTCACTGTCTTCATCGCGCCCTAACAGCTTTTTGAGGGATCGCACCAACACCGCCATCGGGAACAGCCACATATTCATGTAGGAGATTTTTTTGACCTCATATCCCGCCTGTTCCAAAACATCCCGAAAGCGTCCCACTGTATATCGGCGTTTATGGTGATTAATGTCATCGTGATGTGACCACATCCATTGGTAGGCCGGTACGCTGAACACGGCATGCCCGCCGGAAGCCGTAATGGATTCCAAGGCTTTCACCGCGCCGATATCATCATCAATATGTTCGATCACATCAAAAGCACCGATCAGGTCAAACGGCCCTGAAAACGGGCAGTTATCGGGCAAATCGCCTTGCTTGACGGACAGGTTGGAGACTTCGGACGCGTGTTTAGCGGCGAACTCATCGGGATCGAAACCGCTTACCTCTCCAAATTGTTGGAGCATGCCGAGATTAGCGCCCGGGCCGCAGCCTGCCTCAAGGATCTGTGCTTTTTCAGCAAGCAGCAGGCGCTTGATAACATCCGTGAAAATTATGCGCCGCGCTTCATACCACCAATGGTCCTTTTGTAAGCGCGCCGTATTTTTATAATGTTCGGGATCCATGATTATCTATGTTTCCGAGCCTCTGAGCACACGGCGGACAATAAAGAGCGGACGCCCTTTTACCTGAATATACATACGGCCGATATATTCGCCGATCAGTCCAATACAGATAAGCTGCAGGGCGCTAAAGAATGTGATGATGGTCGCCAGTGACGCCCAACCGGACGCGGTATCCCCCATGAAATATGCGGAAATAGCGTATACGCCGAGGCACGCCGCCAAAAGCGCGCCGAGCATGGCAAAGGGAATAGCAATGCGGATCGGGCGAATGGAAAAGCTCGTGATCGCATCAAAGGCAAATTGCACAAGCTTCATAAACGGATATTTGGTCACACCGGCGAAACGTTTTTTACGCTCATACGGGAAAGCTTCCTGTTTGAAACCGACCCATGCGATCATGCCGCGGATAAAGCGTTGTCGTTCGGGCATGTTCATCAACTCGTCTAAAACACGGCGGGAAATCAGGCGAAAATCACCGACATTTTCGGGGATATCGACATCCGACATATACGATAAGGTCTTGTAGAACAGCTTAGCCATGAGCAGCTTGAAAGGTGTTTCACCCTCGCGCTTCACGCGTTCCCCGTATACAACGTCAATGCCTGTGCGGGCGCGCTCCAACATCGGAATGAGCAGTTCAGGCGGGTCCTGCAAGTCAGCATCGAGGATGAAAATATACTCGCCCTTTGCATGTGCCAAACCCGCCGTCAGTGCGAGTTGGTGGCCATGGTTACGCGACAAATCAACGATGACGAGGTTCTTATCCTTTTCAACCAACGCCTTCATCTTTTCGATTGTGCCGTCGCTTGAACCGTCATTGACCAGAATGATTTCGTAAGATTTTACATCGCTTTCAGCGCAAACCTCGCTGACGCGGCGGTGCAGCTCCTCTACGCTTTCGACTTCGTTATAACAGGGGACGACTACCGATAAGTCCACTTTATGATCACTCCTCAAACATTAATGCGCCAAAAGTTTAACAAAAAAATATTGTTGCTCCTATGCTTTAAAGTTTCCGAAGTGTTTCTTATACTGGAAGTTAGATAATGACGCGGAAAGCTGCTGATTCATGCAGACATCTCTCAAAGTTTTTTACGGATTGATCGCCCTTGGCCTTGCGGCCTATCTCGGCGTTCTGGCGCAGTTTTATTTCAAGACAGACACCGCCATTCTGAGCCATTTTGCCGAGCGCATGCTTTCGGGAGAAAAGATGTCGCAAGCCTATTACGAGGTGAATCCGCCGCTCAGCATGATCGTCTACATCCCGCAAATTTTGCTTAAAAACATTACCGGACTGCCCGTTTATTACGCGCACACGCTGTATATATGCTTGCTAACGCTGCTATCGGCCGTACTTTCGTGGAGCATTTTAAAGCGCCTGACGATCGGTAATGAAGACACCAAACGGTTCCTATTCGGACTGGCTGTGATTTCGTTTTTTATGATCCCGAACTTTAGCTTCGGTGACCGCGAGCATTTAATTATCCTTGGGCTATTACCATTCACCCTTATTCAAATCGCGCTGCATCAATGCATTAACATCCCGCGAAAAATTCTGCTGCCCGGTTTGATTTTCGGAGTCATTGTCGTACTGATCAAGCCGCATTACGGCCTGTTACCGACAGCTTTGATCATATGGCGTTTTTGGAAACACAAGGACGGGCATTTTCTGAAAGCGCCTGATTTTTTGGCGTTGAGCATAGGGGTACTCTCCTACGGGGTACTGCTGTGGTTTGTCTTCACCGATTATTTGCGGATCATTCTGCCCGATGTTCTGAGCCTGTATGTCAGTTTCAGAAACCCTGCGGTTTATCCTGAAATCTTTGTCTTTGCCTGTGCGGCTCTTGTCATCGGGTTTACGGCTCTGAGCCTTAATCTGGAGACACAGGCAAAGCGTATTATTCAATGGCTGATGATCGTCACCTGTCTGTTGTTCATTCCGTATCTGGTACAGGGTAAGGGATTTGATTATCACCGGATCCCGTGGTTGTTTTCGTTTTTTACGCTGATCGGCTTTAGCGCCTTTGCAACGCTCAGGATCAAGCTTCGTCCCGTCGTTTCGACGATAATCGCGACCACGATTGTTATTACGGGTATCTGGTTTTTGCGCCCCTTACCTTTGGAACGCCCAAGCCATGACGAATTCAAAACACTCGCTTTTTCACAACTCTTGGAACGTGAATGCCCCAAGCCCTGTTTATTTTTAATGCTGAATGATACGAGCGATTTTATTCATCAATTAGTAATTTATCATGACGCAACACATGCCTCGCGCTTTACCAGCATGTGGTATTTGCTGCCGCTGATCGAGCATGAAAAGGCCATACGCGATGACACGCAAAGCGCTATGGAAGACGGGCAATACAGGATTCTTAAAAAGAAATATGCCGATATGGTCGCGCGCGACTTAGAAAGCTATGAGCCGGATGTCATTTTAAAGTTGGAAAATCTTAATGTCGGGGACCCTGAGTTTGATTTCATAGAGTTCTATTCAAGCAATCAAAGTTTCGATGCGGCTTTCGCCGCCTACGAGAAAACCGACACCATCACAATCGACCAAAGACCATATTTTGCAGGCCTAAAAACCAAATATGACGGGAAAGACAGTGTGTTCACTG
>CAZLTT010000014.1:0-28102 GCA_964562515.1 uncultured Micavibrio sp. | reverse complement strand
CTTGCTTTCGGATAAAAAGTATTCCGAGCAACAGCAGCATACCGATCACAGCGCCCGGTACAGGCAGCGAAAATGTATGCGAAAGCAGATCACCGAATAACTGAAGGCCAACCAAAACCAAAAAGCCGTATAAGACGTTCATTGTTCGACGCCCTTAGCCTTTTTCGCGCATAATCCGCGCTTTTTGTTTATCCCAGTCGCGCTTCTTGACCGTTTCACGCTTGTCATGCGCCTGCTTACCTTTGGCCAACGCAATCTCAAGCTTTGCCATGCCGCGCGCATTAAAGAACAATCTGGTCGGGACAATCGTATATCCCTGACGGCTGACCGCGCCGAGAAGTTTGTCTATTTCACGCTTATGGAGCAAAAGTTTGCGCGCCCGCTTCGGGTCATGTTGCAAAGCCTGACTGGCTTGCTGATATTCGGGAATATGCGCGTTAAACAGCCAGATTTCAGAACCGTTAGGCCCTTCCTTTGGTCCGACATAGGCTTCCTTGATGTTTCCCTGACCATGACGCAGAGACTTAACCTCGGTTCCTGTTAGCTGTAATCCGGCCTCGAATTTATCTTCAAGGGCAAAGTCATGGCGCGCTTTTCTGTTGTCGACAACGGTTGCGTTGGTCGATAGCAGAGCTGATTTCTTCTTATCTGATTTTTTGGCCATGACTCCGCATCATGCCTTAGGCAGCGCTCGCCGCAGCGTATGATGCAGGGGCAATGCCTGCATATTCCATCGCAGCGTCTACTTTTGCACGGGCCGTGTTGCTCGCCGGTAATAGGGGCAGGCGAACTTCATCGCTGCAAATACCGAGTGCACTTGCAGCGTATTTCACTGGCGCAGGATTGCTCTCACAGAACAGGTCTGCGCCGAGCGGTGCAAGCTTGTCACGGATAGAGGCAAATGTTTCATAATCTTTTGCTTCCCAAGCGTTTTGCATATCTGCACAGAGTTTTGGCGCGATGTTGGCGACAACCGAAATCACGCCATGACCACCTTGGGCCAGAAACGCAGCGGCGGTGATGTCGTCACCTGATAGCTGGCAGAAATCTTTACCCGCCAAACGAGCGAGTTCCAATGGGCGCGTCAGATCACCTGTCGCATCCTTAACACCGATGATGTTCGGCAGTTTCGCAAGTTCGGCCAAAGTCTCGTTGTTCATGTCAACAACGCAGCGGCCGGGGATGTTGTATACGATAATCGGCAAAGCAACGGAGTCATGAATAGCTTTAAAATGAGCAATCATGCCATCCTGTGTCGGTTTGTTGTAATACGGCACAACGATTAAGGCCGCATCTGCACCGGCTTCTTTTGCGTGCTGGGTCAGCTCGATCGCTTCACTTGTGGAATTCGAGCCTGTTCCTGCAATTACGGGAATTCTTTTCTTGACCACGTCCGCGCATCTCTGAACTATAGCCATATGTTCATCATGCGAAACGGTCGGCGATTCACCAGTAGTTCCACATGGCACAACGGCATGCGTGCCTTGGTCGATTTGCCATTCGACAAAATTTTCAAATGCCGCCCAATCAATTTCTCCGTCTTTAAACGGGGTGATCAATGCGGGGATGGAGCCTTTAAACATCTCGAATCTCTATATGTTTTGTTCTTAAAAGTGGTCGGTACTCTAACGATTTCAGGTCATGAGTGCAAGAAAATCAGCGTCGCTCTGGCTTTGGCGCTAATCCTGACCTCTTCAAGCGTTCATGCGGTCGACAGTCCGGTAAACCGTATGCAGACGTTAAGGGCGCAAACCGAGACTGTGCGCGGTCTTCAGTTAATGAGCCAGAATCAGTGGAGATTGGCACGGGATGTGATTGCAAATGCCCGCGATCCCTTGGCCGCCAAAATCTATTACTGGATGCTGTTCACCGAACGCGGAGAGTTCCAAAATTACACACGTCTGGTGCAGTTCATCAGGACCAATCCTGAATGGCCGGAGATCAATAGCCTAATCCGTAAAGCGGAAAAGGATATGCCGGACGATTTGCCGCCGCGGGAGGTTTTAGCGTGGTTCAAAGACTACGAACCGGCAACAGCGGCAGGTGTAGATCGATATATTACGGCCCTCGTCGATAGCGGACAGCAAAAAAAGGCCCAGAATTTTCTCGCTGACTGGTGGGCGACAACAAGTCTGTCGCGGGACGATCAGAAATGGATATTCCGCAAATACAGCGCTTTTTTTACAATGGATGCGCATCGCCGTCGCTTTGACAGCATGTTGCTGCGGGGCGCGGATAAAAACGCGACGGCTTTGGCCGGTGTGTTGGGCGCGGGCTACACAGAATTGGCCGAAGCGCGCATTGCCTTGAGAAAGGAGCGCAAAAACGTCAATGGCCTGATTAACCAAGTCCCTCAAAACCTGCAAAACGACCCGGGGCTCTTGTTTGAACGTCTTCGGTGGCGCCGAAAGAACAAGCTGAATGACGGTGCAATCCAGATTCTCTCACAGGCGCCGGGCTTAAAGCATGTGCACAATAAGAAAGACTGGTGGCGTGAACGGCATATCATTATTCGCCGGCTGTTGGAGGAGAAGAAATTCGAGCAGGCCTATATGCTTGCTAAAAACCACATTCAGGAGCCGGGAAGCTTTCAATACGCGCAGGCACAATGGGTGTCAGGGTGGTTGGCACTAAGGTTTATCAAAAAACCTACCGAGGCATACCAGCATTTTGAAGCGCTGCACGCCAACGTCAAAACCCCGATCAGTAAATCACGTGGCGCATATTGGGCAGGTAGGGCCGCGGAGGATTTCGGAGATACGAATATCAGTCTGCAATGGTTCAAAAACGCTTCGCAATATTCGACGACCTTTTACGGACAGATGGCCGGTGCGCATCTTGGACTTGCGGGAACTTTGCCCGGTGCACGTCCTCCAACGCTGACAGAAGCGGACAAGCAGGAATTTGCGCGGACTGAGCTTGTGCAGGCAAGCAGACTGTTTGCGCAGGCGGGTTTGCGTAAAGAGGGTACGGCCTTTTTGAATGCGTTTGTGAAAGATCAGGGCTCTGCAAAGGCTTATCGTTACGCTGCGGAACTGGCCTTAGAGGAAGGGCGCACGCATGACGCGGTGCGCATTTCCAAAAATGCTACGAAGCAGGGACTGTTCCTGACGGCGCAGTCTTACCCTGTTTTGACAAACTATTTGCAACGTGTGCAAACGGAATGGGCACTGGTTCACGCAATTATCCGTCAGGAAAGCGTGTTTGATGTTCAGGCAAGAAGCCCCGTCGGCGCACGCGGTCTTATGCAGCTTATGCCGGCAACGGCGAAGGAAGTCGCGGGCAAGCTCGGCATACCCCACAGCACGTCATGGCTGACGACGAACCCGTCGCACAATATTACTTTGGGCAGCGCTTATCTTTCCCGCATGATCGAACGTTATGACGGTGCGTATCCTATGGCAATTGCGGCCTATAATGCCGGGCCGGGGCGCGTTGACCGTTGGATCAAGCAATTCGGTGACCCGCGTAAAGGCCAGATTGACTGGGTCGACTGGATCGAACTTATTCCCATCTATGAAACCCGAAACTATGTCCAACGGGTCATGGAAGGCGTCTATGTCTATCGTTTGCGCCTTCGAAAGGTGCAAAAACCGACAACGGCGCCGATTCATATCGCTTGGAAGCCGTAAACGTCCTTAAAAACATGTTCTGTGCATACAGGAGGCTGCAAAAGCCTGCTTTTTAGGCGTCTTAAAGAACTTTGTACGTATACTAAAGGCATAATATCTTTTGCGCTTTAATGAGGACGATATGAAGTTATTGATTGCCGATGACCACACACTGTTTCGTGATGCTTTGATGCAATATGTATCGCGTGCTGAACCCGATGCGGAGGTTGTGTTGGCACAAGATTTTTATGAAACGGCGGAAGTTCTGAAAAGCGATTCTGAATTTAATCTGGTTATTCTGGATCTTCGTATGCCCGGCATGAATGGTATGGACGGCGTAAAGCTGTTGCGGAAAAATTATCCTAAAATATCGATAGGAATTATGTCCGGCGTGGCTGAAACGGAAGACATTCAGGAGGCTTTGGAGTTAGGGGTCGTGGGGTACTTCCCCAAAACACTCTCGGGAAAAGCGTTGATCCGTGCGATCCAAACCGTGGTTCATGGCAATACATTTATTCCTTACGAAAAAAGCTCCCGCCATATTCAACCGGCATATTACGACGACGGTTTTCGAAAGCAACAAGCGGTCGTTGACGGCATAAATGATATGACACAAGAGCGTATGGATATGACGGACTTTAACCTGACCCCGCGTGAGCGCGATGTTCTGTTTTATCTGGTTACGGGCCAATCAAATAAAGAGATTGCCAACGCCCTGAGCTTGCAGGTCGTGACCGTTAAATTACATGTCCGTGGGATTTGCAAAAAGCTTGGCGCAAAAAACAGAACACAAGCCGCGCTTATCGCACGTGAAAACAGGATTGTCTTGAAAGAGCCGGAGAGCAAAGACAAATCGCAAAATGTCTAAATGGCTTTGCGTCCTTCAAAGAACCATGTAGCGACCGTCAGGGTCAGCAAAACCAAAAGCGATATCCAAAGCGGTAGGAACGGTTTTTCCGTCGCGCCTGTGACGGTATAGGCGTTTGTGTTTTGGACAGCCAGAAAATCGCGCCCGTAAAACGGTCCGTTAGTGCGCAGGCGAATATCCGGCGTCGGTGTTTCGTCCAACCAAACGCTTTTGCCCTCGCTTAAATTTACGAGAGGATCGAGTACTTCGTCAGAGGTGAGAACATTTCTAAATTCCGGCGGGTCGATTTCACCAACAACGACGAAACGGACCTTGCCGTCCTGCGTTTCGAATTTGTAAATGCCGGTTTCCTTCGCGCGGTGCAGTTTTTCCAAAACGCCATTATTATTCGGCATTAATGTCAGCTCTTCGGTCTCTCCTGATGGCTTGGTCATCGTCACCAGATCCTGCTCACGCTCATAGGCCGCGCGCTGAATGATCAGGGTTTGTCCGTCGACTTTAACGTCCAGAGCCTGTTCGTCCAGTTCAGGTTCTTTCATAAGCCAATGCACAGTACGGCGCAGCAATTCGGCATGCGGTCCGCCGCCATCATAACCGCGCGCCCAGAGCCATATATGGTCACTCGCGATCTGCGCAACACGGCCCTCATTGACGCGGTTTAATACAAGCAACGGCCGTTCGGATGTGCCGGTCATCAATGTATCGCCTTGCACACTGCTTAATCCGATCTGGCGGCCCCATTCGCCCCAACTTTGCCCGCTAGTGGAGCTGCCTTGCGGTGTCCAACGTAGAGAACGTGTAACGGGGTGTCCCATGCCGCGCTGACTGATTGCAGGTGTAAACTTGCCCGTCAGCACCTCTCCTGTCGGTGTCGCGGGCAGGATCGTTTTGAGACCCGTATAGAAAATAGAGTCCTCGCCTGCGAACGCCGGCCCGCTCGCCTCCAGAAACGCGCCACCTTCCTCGACATATTTCGCAATGTTTTTGAAATATTGGTCGGGCAAAATGCGGTTCACGCGGTAACGGTCAAAAATGATCAGGTCAAAATCATAAAGCTTTAGCTCAAACAATTCCCGAAACGGAAACGCGATCAGTGACATTTCCCGCTGCGGTGTTGCATCGATTTTGTTGGGCTCACGCAAAATTGTGAAATGCACAAGGTCGACACTGGGGTCGGCCTTCAGCAAATCGCGCCATGTGCGCCCGCCCGCATGCGGCTTACCCGAAACCAACAACACCCGTAGGCGGTCACGCACGCCTTGAAAATCAATCGCGACGCTGTTGTTTCGCTCGGTCAGTTCATTCGGTAATGGCTCGACGGTCATCGCAAATACATTTTGCCCGGCATGTTCAACGGGCAGGGTCAGGCTCTGCACCTCGCCTGCGCGGACTGTACGGCGTTGGGTTGTGCCGTCACCGCGGCGAATGGTAACGCGGGTAATGCTGTTTGTTGTGGCTGTTCCGCTATCTTCGATTTTAAATTCGATCCGGATAGTCTGCCCTACAATGCCGTACGCAGGGGCGTTGGTAATGACAATGCGGCGATCAACCTCGTCTCTCTCTCCGTTCAGCAAAACATGAACCGGGCCGTAGCGGTCCTCCAAAGCATCTGTGGGCGGCATGTCATGGATTTGCCCGTCGGTAATGATAAAGACACCCGCGCGGCGTGACTCCGGTACGTCAGCGAAGGTTTCTTCCAATGTCGCAAACAGCTCCGTGCGGCTCGCAATACTGCCGTCACGTGGACCGCGGATAACACGGGTTTCAATACGGTCCAGTTCATTCAGACGGCTCTGCAAGTAGGCAAGGGCGGCCTCACTGCGCGCCTGACGTTCGCCAAAGCTCTGGCTTGCGCTTTCATCAATGATAATGGCGGCAATGCTTGGCACACCTTCACGCTTTTCTTCATGGATTGAAGGGCCAAACAGGATGAAGATAAAAGCGGCAAAAGTGGCAATGCGGAAAAACGGAAGTTTCTTGGTCGCGATGAATTTGAGCAGGATCGTCAGCGCACCGACAGCCGCGAGAATGAAGATGAGGTTTTCATCAACATAAGGCGAGAAGTGCAGGCTCAGGCTCTGGGCGTCAATCGGGCTCATTGATCCAACCTCTCCAGAATATGCGGCACATGCACCTGATCGGTTTTGTAGTTTCCGGTCAACGCATACATCATCAGGTTGATCCCGAAACGTAAGCTCATTTCATGGCGGTCGCTTTTGCCCATTAAATATTGACGACTGCCGCGGTCGATGACTTCGAGTTCAGACCAACCGCCGACCCAGTCATTGCCGCCAAGAATGATAGAGGAGACGCCGTCGCGGTCGTTTGTGTTCTGGTTCTCAACCCACAAATCGGCGTTTTCAAAACGCCCCGGAAAGGAGTCGAGCAGGTAGAATGTGCGCGTCAGAACATGATCATCGGAGATTTTAGCCAATGGCGGAACATTCAGATCGCCCATCAGGCGCCGCAAATCTTCGGATCGCGCCGAACCTTGGCGTGTGTCGACGAGGATTGTGCCGCCATGATCGATATAGTTTTGCAAGTTTCGAATAGCTTCGGTGCTTGGTTCGGGCTGACTGGATGTAATCGGCCAGTAAATAAGGGGGAAAAAGGCCAACGTATCTCGTTCTGGGTTCACGCTGACAACACCCGCGGGTTCGGCGGATGTGCGGATGTTCAGCGCGGCCGACAACACCTCTAGCCCCTCGCGCGTCGTGCTGTCTATTTGCGCATCACCTGTCTGGATATAGGCAATGTAGAGGTCTTGCGAAGCGTCGATCTCTTGCGCAAAGGCGTTTGAGGACAGCAGCACACTGCAAAAAACGATGCTCGCTGTTGTTTTTAACGACGGCATCTTCAGCTTCCCGAAGCTGCGCGAAATCCAGATCATCACAAGCGCATCTATGATTAAAAGAAACAGCGCCGCGGTCAGGAGCGCAGGAATAAGATCGGTCTCATATGTCTGACCGTAAGGTTGCAGCGGCAACTCGACGGATGTGGAAAGCGCTCTGATCTCGGGAATGCTGTCACCAAGGTTAAACGCTTGCTGTAGGCCGCTGCTCGCATAAAAGCCGGGTGGATGATCGGGGCTTGGTGTGTATTCATCAAGCGAGGCCAGATCGAGCGGCTTCACATTTTGCCCCGGGCTTTGCAGCGTCCCGAAACCATCCATGATGCGCACCGGCTGCAATGCGCCGACGCGGTTGGTGTTAATGACATTGCTCTGTCCTGCAAAGGTCAGTAAGCGCTTGAGCATATCGACATAAACGCCGGAAAGGGCGAGGTTTGACCACAGCGGCGATGCGGTGGTGTGGACCATAACGATCAACCCTTGCTCTTGCTGTTTGGCGGTCATGAGCGGTGTACCGTCCTCTAGTAATATCCAGCTTTGCGCGGCGTTTTCATCCTGTGATCCTGCATTAACGGCGGGCAGGATCTGGCCGCTGACCTCAACCTCTTCGTCAAACCCGATCCCGTAAAGCGGGCTGTCGGGTGTTAGTGGCGCGAGTTTCAAGGGTTTGTCCCAACTCAGCGAGCCTTTGACGTTTCGGGCTTCGGCGCGCAGCGGGTTCGGGGTCAACGCATTCTGGCGGTTGCTTTGTGTCATGTTTGGTCCGGCAAAGCGCAGCAGCAAACCACCTTCATCAACCCATGCGCTCAATTCATTCAACTCGTTTTGCGGCATCGTACCGATATCGGGCAGAATGATGACGGATGGTTTAGTTTCCAAAATCGCATCCAGTGATCCTTGCGAAACAGTGGCATAAGGCTCAAGCGCTTTACGCAGGTAGAAGCTGTCCTCTGTGAATTGACGCGTCTGCGCAATCTCGGCAGAAGACACAATCCCGACGGATTTCGGACCACCGACATCATCGAGGAAATATTTGGCATTTGCACCTTGTGCGCCCGCTAGCTGAAACGAGGATACGCGGTTCTGTAATGCTGCGGGGATATCAAAGCTCGCTTTAAGCGGGAAGTTTTTGCCACTGGTCTCAACGCTGATTTCATCAAGCAGCGAGCCTTTCTCGCCCAATAGCTGTACACGGATCGGTAAGTCGCGTGCGGACGCCGATGAACCATCAATCAGGATTTCAGGTTGCGTTTGAAAACCACCATGCGCTTTCAGGACGAAAGGCAGGTTCGCGTTCGATGGCGCGTAAATCGCGCTGATCTGTCCGCTGACCTCGTTATAAAACGCGCGGTGGTTAGCATGGCGTACGCCATCGGCAAAATAAATCACGCCGCCATCATAATCCTGTAACGCATCAAGAGCTTGTTGCAGGTCTACAGGCCAAGGCTGCGGCTTGGACGCACGAAGCTGAGACAGCGCATCACTTTCCGTTAATGGGCCGAGAACTTGCGGCGCTTGGCCCGAAGCATCCGCCGCGGTCGTCATAAAACGGATTTGTTGATTGTTCCGTGCGGCTTGTTTGATCTGGTTTTCGGCGGCGGTCTGGATGTCGTCCCAGTTTTGCGCCGACGACCATCCATTATCGATCAGGAGCAACACATCTCCGCGCGTTTCCGTCGCCTGTAACGGGTTGAGCACTGGACGGGCGAGCGCGAGCAGCAAGAGAGCCGCCATCAGCATCCGCAAGAGCAATATCCACCACGGCGTATGGCTCGGCGTATTCTGCTTGGGTTGCAGCCCTTCGAGAAGACGAAGCGCAGGGAACGCAACGACTTTGGGCGCGGGCGGTGTCACTCGCAGCAGTAGATAGAGCGCAGGCAAGGCAAGCAGCGCCAAAAGCGCCGTCGGGTTTAAAAACGCCAGATTGCCGAGCAGAGCATTCATACACGCGCCCCTTCCAGCCAGACAGTTTTGAGTGTGTCTTCAAACGCGGCATCTGTGCGGTGGAGCACATATTGCCAACCCCATTTCAGGCACAGGCTGCGAACCGCATCTATTTGGGCCTGCACCCGTTCGGCATATTCTTCGCGAATATCAACGGCGTTGCTAACCAAGTGGCGGTGTTGTGCGTTCATATCTTCGAATAGCACCCGTCCTTCATAAGGCAGCGCGATTTCCGCAGGGTCGAGGACATGAATAAATACGCCGTTTTGCGTTCGGCCCGCATGTGCGGAAAACGCGGCCTCGATCTCCGTCGGGTCTTCGAGAAAATCACTGATCGCGTAAAAATGCGCGTGCTTGGGCATTTCAAAATCTGTCGGGAAAGACGGATCGGCATTTTCGAGGATGGTTTGCTCGAACGCCTGTAATGTCTTTTCGGAATGCCCCGGACGGCCATGGGCGGGCAAGCCAACAAGCTCCCCCATGCGCGCATGCAGCAACGCAAGCGTCAGCGCAATCACCGCAGCAGCATTGTGTTTGGAATAAGGCGTTTCCTCTGATTGAAATCCCATATCCGCATTACGTTTTGCCCAGATCAGGCAGGTTTGCGCGCTGTGTTGTTCTTTTTGGCGGATAAACACACGGTCGGTCTTCGCGCTTTGCCGCCAGTCAATATCGCGCGGCATATCACCGGCTTGGTATTCGCGGAACTGCCAGAACGCATCACCGCTGCCGGCGCGGCGTTGAGGGTTGTTTCCATGCAAAATGTGAAAGGCCGTACGCACCGCCAACCGTTTGATATCGGGGATCTGGCTTGCCGTTTTTTCGGCTTCGGTACGGAAATTGAGGAAATCCAACATGGCGCCTCTTACAGTGAGGACGCGAGCTGTTCAATCACATAGGTCTTGGTCAGGCCCTCGCTCTGGGCTTTGTAATTCAGGGCCATACGGTGTTGCAGGATCGGCACAGACAGTGCCACAACATCATCGATAGACGGAGCAGAGCGTCCATCGAGCAACGCGCGTGCGCGGGAGGCAAGCATCAACGCTTGTGAGGCACGTGGACCCGGTGCCCATGCGACAAATTCATTTACGGTATCGGATGCGTTTTCATCCGGGCGGGCGGAACGCACAAGCTTCAGGATGCTCTCAACCACTTGCTCACCAATCGGCATGGCGCGGACGAGCTGTTGAATATTCATCAGGTCCTTATCACTCATCGAATTTTTGGCTTTGGCGTCTTTCACGCCCGTCGTCGCCAGAATAATGTCACGCTCGGCCTGTTCATCGGGGTAGAGCACATCAACCTGCATCAGGAAACGGTCAAGCTGCGCCTCGGGCAGGGGGTATGTCCCTTCTTGTTCGATCGGGTTTTGTGTGGCCAGAACATGGAATGGCTTGGGTAAGTCTTTGGTTACGCCGCCCGCGCTCACGCTGCGTTCCTGCATCGCTTGTAGCAACGCGGATTGTGTTCGGGGTGAAGCACGGTTGATCTCGTCAGCCATCAAAAGCTGTGTAAATACAGGACCTTCGATGAAGCGGAAACTGCGTTTGCCTTTACCGTCTTCTTCCAACACTTCGGAACCGACAATATCGGCGGGCATCAGGTCCGGCGTACATTGCACACGGTTGCTATCTAAACCCAAAACAGTCGCAGCCGTATCAACAAGCAGGGTTTTTGCCAATCCCGGCACCCCGATCAGCAGGACATGTCCGCCGGAAGCAAGCGTAACAAGCGTGTTATCCACGACCTGTGTCTGACCGATGACGATCTTTTCAATCTCGGCCTTGGCCTTGGTCAGCTTCTCAACCGCTTCGTCAAAAAACTCTTCGGGTTTAATATTCGCTTTCGGCACTGCATACTCCTGCTTTGAATGCTGATAGAAGTTATATTAAGAGTATTAGGGCGTTTGAAAAGCTTTGATTATGCAGAATAAAGAAGAAACTGGAGATTTTCGCATCGCGCGCGACGGCACGTGGTTTCACAATGGCGGTGAAATCAAGCGCGAGGCTTTGGCGCGCCTGTTTGCGACGCGGGCGTTGAAAGTCGATGAAAACGGCGATTACTGGCTCGCGACACCCTATGAGAAATACCCGATAGAGGTCGAAGACGTGCCTTTTATTGTCGTGGATTACGAAGAGCAGGACGGACTGATGGTTTTTCGCACAAATATGCAGGAAACGACCGAATTGCGGGCGTCATCGGGCTGGGAGCTGCGTGATGGTATCCCGTATATGGAGGTGCGTGACGGCCTCTATGCACGTTTAGGGCGCTCGGTGCTGTATAATTTGATCGAACAATATGGCGCGGAAGTGGAAAGCGCAGGACAGAAATTCAAACTGGGGGATGCATGAAAGCTGTAAAAACCATTCCTTCACAAGTCTGGATGCGCTCCGATGCGGCGAATACGCTGTTTGAAACGCTTGGCGAAGATAATCTGCTGTTCGTTGGCGGATGTGTCCGCAATGCCTTACTGGGTGCAGACGTTGATGATATCGACCTTGCCACAAAATTGTTGCCCGAGGACGTCACGGCCAAATTGGAAGAGGTCGGCGTAAAGGTCGTGCCGACAGGCATAGAGCATGGCACGGTCACAGCGGTTATTGACGGAAAACCGTTCGAAATCACAACCCTGCGCAAGGATATCGAGACCGATGGGCGGCATGCCACCGTGTCCTATACCGATGATTGGGCCGAGGATGCCCGCCGTCGCGATTTCACGATGAATACGCTGCTCGCGGATCAGGCAGGGAATATCTATGACCCGTTAGGGCTGGGGGTATCCGATCTGGATGCGCGCAAAGTTGTGTTTGTTGGTAAAGCTGCTGAACGAATTGAGGAGGATCATTTGCGTATCCTGCGCTATTTCCGTTTCCATGCGCTGTATGCGGAAGGGGAACCGGATGCGAACGCACTTAAAGCATGTTCTCAAGCTGCAGATAAAATCGCGAATCTGTCTAGGGAGAGGGTTACACAGGAAATCTTCAAAATATTGTCTGTAGAGGACCCTTCTGCGATTCTGCAATTAATGTTTGATAACAATATTTTAAATGAAATTTTTGACACAGAAAAAAGATTTGAAACGATACGTCACGTATCTAAGTTTCAATCCGACTATAATTTGCGTTTTCTTGCTTCGCGTATCTTGGTTCTAGCAGATTTCGACCAGAACAAAATCGATGCTTTTCAAAAGTTCATACTTTTCCCCAAAGTCTTTTTGAAAGACATGAAAGCTATTCAAAACGTATTGGCGTTGCCCGATTTATCCGATGAGCACGCGGTGAAAGTCGCAATCTACAAGCACGGGCGCGTGCCAACGGCGCAGGCCCTGATGATCGAACTGGCGCAGGACCGTGTAATGAACGCATATGCGCCCAAAGCTCTGGATATCGTCCAAAACTGGGATGTTCCTGATTTTCCGCTCTCGGGCGAAGATCTTATGAAAGAGGGCTTTAAGCCGGGGCCCGAACTGGGTGCGGAGCTTGAAAAGCGTGAAAATGCGTGGATCGACGCAGGTTTTAAGAGTTAATGCGCTTCAAGCGCTCTGTTTGGAGAGAAAAACTCCACGACTTGCGCTTCGCTGTGTGCTTCACGACTAAGTTTATCAAGTATTCTACCTGTTAAACCGTCTATCAGGGCCTGACCGTTAGGGATTTGGTGCTTTACCTTTTCCAGTCCCATGGGAGAGCTATTCCCTTCAAGGAGCCAGAGGTGGCCATTGCGGTCGATTTTGAGGTCTAAACCGATATATTCAATGTCGTGCTCATCTTTCAGCGCATGAGCGAGGCGTTCAACCTGTGCTGTAATCCATTCATTCTCAATGGCCTGAATGTTCTCTCCTTGCCAGATTTCCGGCGCATCACCGTCAATGGCGCGTTGATACATAATCAAACATTCACCATCAAGGCACATTGCCCGAATTTCGGGATAGGGGCCTTGTTCATCGCCCAGATATTGTTGCACAAGAACATATTCACCCCATGAGGCATTGTTGCGAATGACCGTCAGCGCGTTTTGTGCCTCTTCGGGCGTTTTCGCTACAAAAACATCGTTAGCGAGAGAGCCCGCGTTCGGCTTGAGAATAAGTGGAAATGATAATTGGTTTGAATCGTCTTCTATGCGGGCAGTGATAGCGTCTAATAACTGCTGATCGCTCCGAGGGTCTTGCTTGTGAAAAGCCTCAGTGTAAGGGCGCATCACATGCCCTTCGGTTGCCTCATACAGGGCCCGCTTATCATCGATCAGCGCTTTGGCTTTTTGTGAATTAAAGGGGGTGGATCCAAAGGCGAAAACCTTTTTTAAACCGCCGGTCTCAACGGTCACTTGCGGGCTTTCGGATACGCCGTCATGCACGGACGCCGCAGAAAAACCTTCCCGGGCTTTTGCGGCACTGTAGATGAAGCTGGCTAAATATTGTCTTCTCACGCTGGCAAGTTAAAACAAACATTGTGATTATGTCAAAAATTGAGCGTGCTGCACTGCACGCTCAATCTGGTCTTTATTAAGTGCCCTATACTGCGAGCGCAGGAACACCGTAAAAAGGTTGATCTGCTTTCTTCTCGAGCTTTCCTTCGGCCTTGCCGCGATTGATCTCCATCACTGCAAACAAATCGTCGAGAGTCAGGATTTCATCCGGTTTCGGGTCATAGCCATACTCTTCATTAAAGAGGTGGGGATGACTTTCGCGAAAGTGCTCGTCAGTTGCTTCGCTGAACTTTCTCAAAAAGTCACTAATGGCCGGCATGCGGTCCGCGTAATTCAGATAGGCATCGCTGCGCATTGCGACGATAGCCCCTGAGCGTTTGAGAAGTTTGAAATGCGTCATTTCGGCATTCAGAACGCTCGAGCCGCCATCGACCAGATCGCAAACGACATCAAAGTCGTAGCAATCCAACATGTCTTCCGTACCACCTTCGCATGTGATGATGTCAGGATACTGAAAATGGTAAGGGTTCGCCGATTGCGCCCTTAACTCTTCCAGATGTTTGTCCAACAGGGGCTTATAGCGATGCGTAACCGCAATCGTCATAGGTTCTGCCCCGATCTTACGCAAAGCCTCCTCGGAGCGCGCGCCCAGATAGATGCCTGCATGGCTCGTGTTCAAAGATTGTCTTTGATGCACATTGCGCATGATGTCTTGATGCTCGGCGACCATGCCGCGGAAAGTATCTTCCCCGATAACGCCGATAATAGGGCCTTCTGCGCCGTTATTGCGCCGGTCGATATAGGAACTGCCTTTCGGGCTCGTTGCCGAAGCACCTAAACCGAATGCTTGTGCCATATCCCCCGGTTTCATTTCACGAAAACCGAAAATCACGCCTGTCTCAGCGTCGATTGCATAGGTCTTGCCATGACGGGAGTTGGTTTTTTTTACAAATATTTGGCCTTCAAGATTGGCCAAAGCTTTGCCTAAAACCCGGCTTGCCGCTTTTTGCTTTGTAGCGGCCAAAACGAACGCGAGTTCGTCTCCGTGTTTTTCGAAAAAATCTTCAGGAGATAAGTCTTTGAAATCCTGAACCTTTGCTGCGATGAGCTGTTGAGCATCATCATCCGCGGGCAGCGCCGTGGAAACAGTGTCTCTCATAATTTTACTAGCCTTTTACGTCCTTTAACCCAGTTGTGAATGTACCTCGGCTGCGATAAGCGCTGCGTCATGGCCGTCGATAACGGCTTCCTGACGAATGCGAACCGCAGACATGATGTCCTGTTCGTTTGCCCCGGTTTCAGCATGAACTTTTGCCAAAAACTCGCTTTCAAGCGCTGCGCGCCCTTCAACGTCGTCTTGAGGTAAAGCATGAATAGCTGTTCGGGTTTCTTCGATAAGTGGTTTTATGGCGTCTGTAAGGTCGAATGCGCCTTTTAAGACTTCTTCTGCCGATACTAGTGGCATATTTACTTCTCCGTTTACTTAAGTGTTTTCTAAACCGTGGCCAACTTTTAGCAATGCGGCGCACAAATTTGCAAGAAAAAAGTACCGGATGTTATTTTTCAGTTACTTAAGGGAAAGCTTATGTTAAGGCCACTTTACTTCGGGCGGCATGGACATCAGAATCGCCTCTGTATTTCCGCCTGTTTTAAGGCCGAATTGCGTACCCCGATCATAGAGTAAGTTATACTCCACGTAGCGCCCGCGACGGATAAGCTGATACTCCCTTTCTTCGTCGCTCCAGCCCTTATTCATATGGGAACGGACGATCTTCGGGTAGATATCGAGAAACGTCTTCCCGACATCCTGTGTATAGGCGTAATCCGCGTCCCAATCTTCCGTATCAAGGTAGTCGTAGAAAATGCCGCCAACCCCGCGCGGTTCATTCCGATGCGGCAGGAAGAAGTAACGGTCGCACCATTCTTTATGTTCTTGATAATAGGACGGGTCATGGCGGTCACAGCACGCTTTCAGCGCATCGTGAAAATCCTGCGTATCTTGCTCATCCGGAAACATGGGGGTCAGGTCCGCACCGCCGCCGAACCATCCTTTTGAGGTAACGATCATACGGGTATTCATGTGAACCGCGGGTACAAAGGGGTTTTGCATATGCGCAACCAAAGAAATGCCCGAAGCCCAAAACGCCCCGTTACTGTCCTCCGCGCCCGGAATACGTGCGGCAAACTCCTCGGAGAAAACGCCGTAAACCTGAGAGATATTCACGCCGACCTTTTCAAAAACCCGACCGCGCATAACCGACATTTCGCCGCCGCCTTTAAGGATGCTGCCTGATTCATTCGGCTCGTCGATATTGTCGCGTTGCCACGGTGTGCGCTCGAACGTGCCGACATCCAAGTCAGACTTTGGCCCATCGGATAATTCTGTTTCTATGGCTTCGAATTCTGCACAAATATCATCGCGCAGGGTTTTAAACCATGTGGAGGCCTGTTCTTTACGTGCGTCCCATTCACTCATGCTGCAAATCCTTTGGTTTGGCGTAAGGTCTCGCCCAAAATCATAGAGGTCGCGTTAACGATATTCAGGGATCGTAGACCCTTTCGCATGGGTATGACAACACGGGCATCGACATCGTCATGAACGGAATCGGGCACGCCCGCGCTTTCGCTGCCTGCAAGAAGGATAT
Organism: uncultured Micavibrio sp.; assembly: GCA_964562515.1. Classification (GTDB taxonomy): domain Bacteria; phylum Pseudomonadota; class Alphaproteobacteria; order Micavibrionales; family Micavibrionaceae; genus TMED27. The sequence continues at coordinate 11,761 of CAZLTT010000014.1, read as the reverse complement.
CGTCGGGTCTGAATTCAAAATCGGTATATGGAACAGACCCTTTTGTGGTCATCAGCACAATCCGGCTCGATTTTTGCGCATTTTTAAATGCATCCCAAGACGCATGCCGTTCGACACTCAAATTTTGCATGTAATCCATCGCGGATTGTTTGATTTTACGTTCATCATAGGGGAAGCTTGTCGGCTCAATGACGTGCAATCCCGCATCCATACAGGCGCACAGACGAATCATCGCCCCAAGGTTTTGCGGAATATCCGGCTGATACATTGCGATTGCAACCATATAACAAAGTCCCTACAGTCTTTCATGACTAGAATTTATGTGCGTAATATCTAATTTATTTTGTGAGATATGGATAGAGTAGGGTTGATCATTTATAAAATTAAGCGTAAATGCTGTGTCCAAATCTATCTAATGACTTAACTATAGACGGTATATATGAGTACGGATAACGCTGACGACAAATCACGCAGAGATTTCCTGCAAATGACAGGTGCGGCTTTCGGCGCTGTAGGCGCGGTTTCATTCGCAGCACCGCTTATTAATTCCTTGAATCCGGCAAAAGATACGCTGGCTCTGGCAACGACCGAGGTCGATGTCAGCGGCATTCCTGTCGGTGAGGCGAAAACGGTCATGTGGCGCGGAAAGCCTGTGTTTATCAAACACCGCACGCCCGAAGAAATCGAAGAGGCCAGACAAGTCGAGTTGGCTGATCTGCCTGATAAAGAATCTGACGAAGACCGAGTGAAAAAGGCTGAATGGCTTGTTGTCATCGGTATTTGTACGCATTTGGGCTGTGTTCCGACAGGCCAGAAGCAAAGTGACGCACATGGTGATTACGATGGATGGTTCTGCCCATGCCATGGTTCACACTATGATACGTCGGCGCGTATCCGCAAAGGTCCGGCCCCGAAGAACCTGGCTGTGCCTCCATATGAATTTATCAGCGATACCGTCATCAAGATTGGATAAGGAAGAGAATTAAGACAATGGGAAGTGGACAAAGAGAACAGTTCGAAAATCCGGTCATAGAATGGGTCGACAGCCGTCTACCTGTTTTTACCCTGATGCAACGCGAATACGGTGTTTTCCCGACGCCTAGAAACTTCAACTACCTATGGAATTTTGGCGCGATCGCGATGATCATGCTTGTTCTGATGATTGTGACGGGCATCGTTCTGGCCATGCATTACACGGCCGACGTTGAGAAATCTTTCGACGCCGTAGAGCGTATCATGCGCGAAGTGAATGGCGGCTGGTTGATCCGTTATCTTCACATGAATGGCGCTTCGTTCTTCTTCGTTGCTGTCTACATCCATATCGCCCGGGGCATGTACTACGGTTCTTTCAAAAAGCCGCGTGAACTGCTCTGGATGCTTGGTGTTCTGATTTTCTTGCTGATGATGGCAACAGCCTTTATCGGTTATGTTCTTCCTTGGGGGCAGATGTCCTTGTGGGGCGCGACAGTGATTACCAACCTTTTCTCGGCCATACCGTTGGTCGGCGACAGCATTGTAACGCTGCTCTGGGGTGGTTTCAGTGTAGACAACCCGACGCTGACACGCTTCTTTGCCCTGCATTACCTGCTGCCGTTCGTAATTTTTGCAGTTGTGTTTTTGCATGTATGGGCGCTGCACGTAACGGGTTCAAACAACCCGCTTGGCATCGACACTAAAGGTCCTCAGGATACGCTTCCATTCCACCCGTATTACACGATGAAGGATATGTTCGGCGTACTGGTCTTCCTGATTATCTTCGCAGGCGTCACATTCTACGCACCGAATATGCTGGGCCATCCTGATAACTACATTCCGGCCGACCCGCTTGTGACACCGGCGCATATTGTCCCTGAGTGGTACTTCCTGCCGTTCTATGCGATCTTGCGTGCGATTACCTTTGATATCGGCATACCATTTACGGACATTGTTCTGGTTTCCGCGAAATTGGGCGGTGTGATTGCGATGTTTGGCGCGATTGCTCTGTGGTTTGTTCTTCCATGGTTGGACACACACCCGATCCGTAGCGGTAGATTTCGCCCATTGTTCAGAATCTTCTTCTTCGCCTTGTTGGTCGACTTTGTCTTCTTGGGCTATATCGGCTCACAAAGCGCGGATGCAACATTGTTCGGTATTCCGTTGAGTATTATGGGCTTGCTGGCAACCGCATACTATTTCGCTTACTTTATCGCGATCTTGCCGTGGTTGAGCCGCAATGAAAAAGGCCGTGATTTGCCGACAAGCATCCACGAAGCTGTCCTTGAAAAACAAAACAAAAAATCCGCTATGTCTCCGGAGGCTGCAGAGTAATCATGAAAGCACGTATTCTTCCATTATTAGCCGTTCTACCGCTGTTGTTTGCGGTTAACGTCGGAACTGCATCCGCTGCGGGAGATCAAAAAGCCGCACCGCATCAGCATTGGCATTTCAGCGGCCCTTTCGGCACATATGATCGTGACGCTCTTCAGCGTGGCTTTCTTGTCTACCGACAGGTGTGTTCTGCATGTCACTCTATGAAACGCGTAGCCTTTAGAAACCTTGCCGACCTTGGATATAACGAGGCGCAGATCAAAGCGATCGCGGCTGAATACAGCGTTGTTGACGGTCCTGATGAAGAAGGCGAAATGTTCGAGCGTCCGGCACGCCCGAGCGACTATTTCCCATCACCGTATCCGAACAAAAATGCGGCTAAGGCCGTAAACAACGGTGCGTATCCTCCGGATCTGTCTTTGATCACAAAGGCACGTCACCATGGTGCGGATTACATCTACGCATTGCTAACGGGTTATAAAGAAGCTCCGGAAGACAAAAAACTGTTGGATGGGCAGTACTACAACCCGTATATGCCGGGTGGCGTTATTGCGATGGCACCGCCTTTATCCGATGATCTGGTTCCATACAGCGATGAAAGCCCGACAACAACCGAGCAATATGCTCGCGATGTTTCAGAGTTCCTGACTTGGGCAGCCGAGCCGGAGATGGAGCGCCGCAAGCAGTTGGGTCTTCAGGTTCTCTTGTTCCTGATCGTGTTTTCATTCGTGATGTACGGTATCAAGAAGAAAATCTGGGAAGACGTGCACTAGACGCGCGCTCTTCTGCTTTTCCCTTTTTTCTAAACGTTTTTCTGGGTATCCTTTTATGAACAAAGGATATCCGGCATGCGCGACACACAACATGAAATAAATCATTTTTGGTTCGAAGAACTGGAACCGCAACAATGGTTCCAACAAAGCGAAGCCGTTGACGAAGAGATACGCGAGCGCTTTGAGGTCACGCATGAGATGGCGGCCGACGGTCTGTGCAATCATTGGGCCGATGACGCTGACGGCGCTCTGGCGCTCGTCATTGTGCTCGACCAATTCCCTCGTCATATCTATCGCGGGACACCAAAATCATTCGCGAGTGATGAGCGCGCTCTCCTCGTTGCGAAACAGGCCATCCATAAAGGCTTTGATCAAATACTGGAACCCGTAAAGCGCGGCTTTCTGTACTTGCCGTATCAACACAGCGAAAATTTGAACGATCAGAAAAAATCCGTTGAATTGTTCGGAGCAATGGCCGAGCAAAATCCGGCCGGGGATATGTACGCCAAGCGCCATTATGTGCCGATTGAAAAATTCGGCCGTTTCCCGCACAGAAACGAGGTTTTGGGCCGGGAGAGCACAGAAGAAGAGATTGAATTCCTCAAAACACATAAGGGGTTTTTATGAGCCAATACCAAGATATTCTCGACCGTTTGGGCGTTTCCCCCGAACCTGCAGGTGCTCTGGGCTGCATCGAAGTGTTTTCACCAATAGACGGCAGTGCGCTCGGTTCGGTCCATGAGGATAGCAAGGCCGACATCGATAAGGTCATAGACAACGCACAGACTGCGTTCGAGGCATGGCGCAAAGTGCCCGCACCAGTGCGCGGTGAATTTGTTCGCTTGCTTGGTGAGGAATTGCGCCTCGCCAAGGACGATCTGGGTAAGCTTGTCACCGTTGAATGCGGCAAGATTTATTCCGAAGGTCTGGGCGAAGTTCAGGAAATGATCGATATCTGCGACTTTGCCGTTGGTATGTCGCGACAGCTTACAGGTATCACGATGGGTTCGGAACGCCCCGAACACCATATGCGCGAGGTCTGGCACCCGATCGGTCCTGTTGGTGTGATAACCGCTTTTAATTTTCCGGTGGCTGTTTGGTGTTGGAATGCCTCCCTAGCGCTTGTCTGCGGGAACTCTTTGGTCTGGAAGCCTTCCGAGAAAACACCTCTGACGGCGCTTGCTTGCCAGAATATTTTTGACAAAGCCGCCGCGAAGTTTCGCGCTGCGGGTCATGAAATTCCGGACCATCTATCCCAGGTTGTTATGGGTTTGCGCGATGCCGGTAGCGCAATTGTGCAAAGCCCGTCTTTCCCGTTAATCAGTGCTACAGGCTCTGTTCCGATGGGGCGTGCAGTCGGCGAGGCTGTGGCAAAAAGACTGGGCCGAAGCTTGCTCGAGCTGGGTGGAAATAATGCGATGGTGATCGCGCCGTCGGCTGATCTGGATATGGCTGTTCGCGCTATTTTATTCGGCGCGGTCGGGACATGTGGGCAACGCTGCACCTCTACACGGCGCTTGATCGTCCATAAGGATATCTACGACAAGTTGATTGATGCGCTAAAGGCCGGATACGAACAGATTCGAATAGGTAACCCTTTAGATGCCGATACATTGGTCGGGCCGCTAATCGATGAAGACGCTTTTAATGGAATGCAACAGGCCCTCAAACAGGCCGAGAAGGAGGGCGGCAAAGTCCTTGTTGGCGGAGAGCGTGTAGAGGTCGGTGATGGCGGTTATTACGTCCAGCCGGCGATGGTCGAGATGTCCGGCCAGACAGATGTCGTAAAGCATGAAACATTTGCTCCGATCCTGTATTGCATGAAGTACGAAAATCTCGATGAGGCCATCGCCCTGCAAAACGGCGTACCGCAAGGTCTTTCATCTGCAATTTTCACCAATGATGTCCGCGAGGCTGAGCGGTTCTTGTCTGCAACGGGCAGTGACTGCGGGATTGCCAATGTGAATATCGGTACGAGCGGCGCGGAGATCGGCGGTGCATTCGGCGGCGAAAAAGAAACGGGCGGCGGACGTGAAAGTGGCTCGGATGCTTGGAAAACCTATATGCGCCGTCAGACGCAGACCGTGAATTACTCAACCGAGTTGCCTTTGGCACAGGGCGTGAAGTTCGATCTCTAGACTTTAGAGAGAAATGTTTCGAATTTTCTTCGTGTTTCGTAAAGTCTTTAACGCTCTGTTATGTCTTTTCATGACACAATAAAAAGATGCACCGAATCGCTGCATTTTAAATTTTGCAAAAAAGTATTTTTTGAGCGACGCAAAAAATCCTTCTTAGGATAGTGGGATAACTGTTTCGAAAATAAGAAAGAAAGATTTTATTAGCGCTTTCTTTTCTAACATCTTTTTGCGAAATCGGCAGGAAAGGCGTATTTTTATTACACTCAAAGTAAGAATTGAACCCTCGAACCGAAAGGAGCTTGACCGATGTCAAACCTATTGTCTGCACAAAAATCACGATTAGAAGCCCTCAGACAAAGACATGCCGTATTATCTTCGAGGATAGAGGATGCGTATAAAAGCCCATCAACAACAGATTTTTATCTTCGCCAACTCAAGAAGCAGAAGCTTTCCTTGAAGGAGGAGATTGAAGGAATCCGCGAGCAAACTAACGAGCAAAGCGGACAAGCCTCGGCCTGAAGCCAAAAGGGCTGAGACTAAAACATCCCGGTTTAAGAGCTGGGAAGTCAGTAAAGAAGAGAGTAGCCGGTTGATTTCGTTCTCCGGCTACTTTTTTTGTCTTTAATCGTCTGAAGAGCTGTCGCCTGCATCACCAAGGAAGTTGGAGAAGTCAAAACCGCCCGCATTTTGTGCGGCATTATCTTCTGCGTCATCTTGTGGTGCGGCCAGAGCAGCTTGTTGTTCGGCTAAACGCTGGGCTTTGACCTCTTCAGGGTCCTTACCTTGCGCTTTCAAACCTTTTTCAACGGACTTCTCATACTCCTGCCATGTACACAGACCGAGTTCGGCTGGGTGACGGGGGCGAAGGTTCGGTGTGTTCGGGTGTGTGCGTTCACGAACAGCATTGATTGTTGGCTTTGTTGTGCCGACAAGCTTAGTGATTTGCGCGTCAGTGATCTCAGGGTTGTTCTTGAGAATGAAGGCAATAGCATCCGGCTTGTCACCGCGTTTGGAAACGGGTGTGTAGCGGGGGCCTTTTGCACGGGATTTAACCGGCGGCAAGCTGCTCTTTGCGATTTTGAGCTTCGCTTCGGGATCAGCCTGACAACGATCAAGCTCTTCTTGTGTCAATTCATGGTGATCGATCGGGTTGCGGCCAACCAGACCTTTACCGATATCGCCATCGGCTAAAGCTTCGATTTCGATGCTTGTCATGCTCGTAAATTCGGCGATTTGCTCGAATGTAAGCGCTGTGTTTTCAATCAACCAAACAGCTGTCGCCTTTGGCATCAGAAGTTGTCCGGTAATGTTTAATGCAGTCGACATGATTTTCGTCCTTTATCTCTGCGGTTAAAATCCTGTGTTCAAGGCACGTTTAAGAGCCCGCTCCTGTTCCGCGGGAGCTGGTTTTAAAACCATAAATGTAGGGAACAGCACGTTTATATAAGGGTTCGCGCCAGATTTCCAGAGTTTTTTGAAACAAGCCCGAGATTGATTTTTGATTCATGCTCTTTTAGGCTGAAAGCATGTTTGACGAAGAGCTGCCAAAGAAAACATCATCCGACTTCCCGCGCAATCTCGAGAATATGTCTGTTTCCGAGCTTGAGGAATATGTGCAGGAGCTTGAGCGTGAAATCGCCCGAACACACGTCGATATCGAGAAGAAGAAGGCATCTCAAGCCGCAGCGGCCGATATATTCAAAAGCTGACAAACACGCCCGCAGAACCGTTTAAAAGAAAACGCCCAATAAGCATTTGTTATTAAAGGGCGATTTTCGAGTATGCAAAAAAACTAAAATAAATTTTGCATTTTTTGCCACGTATAATGTACAACGTGGGCAAGCTCAAACATATGAGCGATTCAAGGGAATTATGAGTACACCACGGACGAGAAATGAATAGTAGTACACACGGTTTAGAAGGCCGCCTGGATAAGGCGAGCCGGGAGAATCTTGTTGTCCAAAAAGGCGCCAAGATTTTGATGGGAAGTAACACACCCGTAAAACGCAGAGACGCAGCTTCTGCTTTCGAGCAATTCGACGCTGACGTTAAACTTAAATATATCAAAGATTACCTGCCGGTTTTGCCAAATGCCGCCGAAGATACCGGCGTTGGCGAAGGCAATGTCGGTCAAAAGACCGATAACGCGCATGAAGCGCTGGCCCGGGTTGGTTACGACGATGATAATTCGTTTGTTTACAATACGGATATCGTTATCGAGTATGAGCAGCCGGACCTGCATGAGCATCCGTTCCTCAGTGACTACAAACACCTGCATATTGACGGTCAGAACTTTCCGGGTACGGAAATGGCGCCGATGGCTTTGGTTAACGGCTTTGAGACGTTGATGCATGACATCAACCGTGCGCTGGATGATATTGAACAAAAGCACGGTCACGTTGACCGCGGTCTGCAGATCAAAACAGTCGGCCAGTTTTCAAGAGCCGGTTCGCCCGAAACCGCGATTACAGTTATTGGAAGACGCGAATATGCCATGCTTCGCGAGCCTATGCCGGCCGAGGGAGAAGAAGATCTGGGTGTTTATGATCTGGACTATTTCCTCGCCTTTCCCGACACACCGGATGTCAGCGTCCAGTCCCAAAAAGATGATTTGGATGTCGCATGTCATCCTGACTCGCATAATGCAAGAGCAGTTAAAAACCTGATCAGTGCGGTTGGTGTTCCGATCAAAAGTGATGCCAAGAGAGAATTCTCGGGACCCGCAGTTATTCAGCACCCGAAAGCCGAGCGCGGGGGCGGGCAAGCCGTTATCGTCACGGACCGTCACTTTACGGGAACGTGGGGACGTCACGCGGGCGACCCTGTCGAGGCGCATATCAAATCACAAATCCCAAGTCTGGAACGTCATGGTTACCGTATGGCGGATATCGACGAGATTGATACGGCAATGCCGTTCCACCAGCAGGAGTTTCTGCCTGAAGGGCCATCAACAGACATAAGCTGCTTGGTCAATTTCATGCAGCAAGTCGACAGCGTTGTCTTTTTACCGTTCAGACCGACAGGAAATATTGTCGAAGACACAGTTGCGATGTTGAAACGGGACATGTTGTTTAATATGCGCCGTGACTTGCATAATCTGGGCGATGCACATGTTAAGGGTCGCCCTGATGTGGTCATGGACCCTGTTCTTGTTGACCGTCACTTGCACCTTTTGCGCTTGGGCACGACCGCTATGCGCGTTGGTTCTGCATTCCAGATGCCGCGTGATGGGGAACAGCTCTATCAGACACTCAACCGTGGTTGGGAAGATCATGAATATGTGCTGGAGCCATACGAGCCACAAGACAATACTATTCGTGCAGTCGTTCCTGAATTTTCGGACCAACCGGGTGTGGCGTTCATTGGTAATGCGACGTCGGAAAGTCCACGCGTTCTGGGTATGTCATATGATGTTGCCAGAATTTTCTATGAAAACGGCTATGCGGGCAGCGAAGGGCATGGCGGTAAGGGCAGTATGAATCAATACGCCCGCGCGGCCATCGATGCCGCCGCGGCTGGCCATGATGTAATCAGGCGCGGAATCACCACACCGATCGCAACAATGGAAGGCGATCCGGAAGGGGCGAGAGAGAACGGGTTTATTCCTATTTCATTGCCGCATATGGCCTATCGTATCCCCGGCATTATTGCGCCGGATGTGCGCACGGTAATCGTCGACAAAGGCGGCCCGGGTACGCAAACGGAATGGAATTACAGCGCATTGGACAATGTGAATCGTTTAATCCATGGTCTGGAACCACGCGGGATTGTTATCAATAACGCCCCTAACCGTTTCCGCAGTGACCCTGTGCCACTTCGTAACTATGACAACCTCATAGATCAATATGATGAAAAGCAACGCATGCTGACAAACTCGGCGTTTGTACGCGGCGGCGCTGAGGATATGTTCAGGGTTGCGCAATGGCTTGATTCTCAGACAGCGCGCAGCGTTGATTTCGATGCGGAAATCAAAAGATTTCAGGTGTAAATATCGCTGATAACTTCTATGTAACGCGTTGCAATCATTGCCATCCGCGCATATGATCGAGACATGCGCATAGAAAACGAACCCAAACTAGATTTCAAAGATGTTCTAATCCGTCCGAAACGCTCCACATTACGGAGCCGCAAAGATGTCGATATCGAACGTGAGTTTACATTCAAATGGAGCAAGAAAAGCTTCAAAGGCGTTCCGATTGTCGCCGCAAATATGGACGGTGTCGGTACATTCGCAATGGCCGAAGCGTTCGAAAAAGACGGTCATGGCCTCACGGTTGCGCTGCATAAACATTACCCGTTAGACGCGCTGAAAAAGTTTTACAAAAAACACGGACACCAAAATGTCTGGTATTCGATCGGCATGGTTAAGGCTGACGAAGAAAAGCTGGCGGAGTTCATCAAGCAGGGCGGAAAGCCCGATAAAATTTGTATCGATGTTGCCAATGGCTATAGCGAACATTTCGTCGACTACGTCAAAAAAATGCGCGACCTGTATCCAAAGTTAACGATCATGGCTGGTAACGTTGTTACCGGAGAAATGGTCGAGCAGTTGATCCTGAATGGGGCAGATATCGTTAAGGTTGGTATCGGTCCGGGGAGCGTTTGTACAACCCGTAAAATGACGGGGGTCGGTTACCCGCAACTCTCGGCAATTATTGAATGTGCTGACGCTGCGCACGGCCTCGGCGGTTTGATTTGCGGCGATGGCGGATGCACAGTTCCCGGGGACATTGCAAAAGGTTTCGCCGCCGGCGCGGACTTTATTATGGCGGGCGGTATGTTCGCCGGTCACGATCAGGCAGAACAGGAAGTCGTCGAAGACGGCGGCAAAAAGTTTGTTCAATTCTATGGCATGAGCAGCGATACCGCGATGAAAAAGCACAAGGGCGGTGTGGCTGAATACCGCGCGAGCGAAGGCAAGACTGTGCGGGTTCCGTATCGTGGTGCGGTTGAACATACGCTTCAGGATATGCTGGGCGGTGTGCGATCAACATGCACATATGTTGGTGCGCGTCGTCTGAAAGACCTGACAAAATGCGCGACATTTATCCGCGTCAGTCAACAGCTCAACACCGTCTTCGGATCGGAATAATCAGTTTCATCGAAAGTATACTTGCGAGATTTTTGTGAGACGGTTACTTTAGTGACCTGAGTTTCACAAAAAGGAGATGACCATGGCTGATGAGATTAAACAACGTCTGCAAGACAGTACAGATAATTGCATTAAATCTTATGAAGCCTGGCGCAAAGATGAAAAGAATGTTGGCTCGCGTGAAGCTCTTCAAGAAGCGATCCATGAGCTTCGCAAAGTTGCTTCCCGTCTGGAAATAGAGTTGGCGATCAGCGAGCGCGATCAAATGGCGCAGAAGCCAATTCCTATTCCGCCGCACAGAAACGCAAAGAACCGCTCCAAAGACCAAGGTGAAGGTAAGAGGGGTGGTAAGCCGTCAAAAAAGAATGACGATAAGCCGGCCAAAAAAGAAACTACTAAAAAAGAGTCTGCCAATGACAAGGCTCCTGCCGATGATAAAAAAGCAGCAGGCGGCGAGAACTAAATTTTAGCCTCTATCCTTAATTAAGCGATATTCTCCGAACGTGTCGGCGTTTCCGGCACGAAGGAAAACGTTGGTTTCTTTTTCTTGCTTTAATGTGCTGGGGATCGTGGGTTTCCTTTTTGATCTCAGTGCCTTAACGTTTTCGTGGCGCGCCTGTAATTCGGCATTTTCAGGCTCGATTTTGAGGCAAAATTCCGCATTGGACAGTGTGTATTCATGACCGCAATAAATCTGCGTATCGTCCGGCAGAGCCAATATTTTTTCGAAAGACTCCCACATTTGTTCCGCCGTGCCTTCAAACAATCGACCGCAGCCCATAGCAAATAATGTATCGCCCGCGAACAGTAATTTGCTCTCGGGGAAGTGAATGCAAATATGTCCCTTTGTGTGGCCCGGCGTTTCCAGAACGTCGTAGGACTCGCCGCCGAACGTCTCGGCTGAAAATTCATCGAGCAAAATATCCATATTCTCGATGCGTCCCATCTCCGAGGACGGTCCGGCGATTTTACAACGATGCCATTCCTGCAATGCGGGAATGCCGCCAATGTGATCTCCGTGATGATGCGTAATGAAAATCAAATCGGGTTTCAGGTTCTTGCGTTCCAGATATTCAATGACTGGTCCGGCTGCACCCGGATCGACAACCGCGACATCACCATTATCGGCTTCGAGCACATAGGCATAGTTGTCATCGAGCACGGGAATAAGTGTTACTGTGATCACGGCTTTTCTCCCATTTTTATTTCGTCGGTATTCAGCGCATCAGCCAAACGCGTTTCCGCACTCCCCGGCCTTAGAGGTTGCTGTTGGCTCGCATCCGGTGACCATCCAATCAGATAGATAATCTCGAAAGCGGCTTCTATGCGTCCGTCGGCGTCGCTGAACTTTTGCTGATAATAATCGGCCGCACGCATGAAGAATTCTTTGCCGGGATTGGCGCGGCTGCGCTCTGCGATGACATTCGTTTCCCCCATGCCGCGTAAATCCT
>CAZLTT010000013.1:0-30032 GCA_964562515.1 uncultured Micavibrio sp. | reverse complement strand
GAAGAAATCCCCAACTCGAACGCAGCGGCAAAAGCGAGCGCAAGATTGTGCCCGTGATGGACACCGAAAATCGGCGCATCCACATTATATTGCACGTTCTTCCAACTAAACCGGACCTCAATGCCTGTCGGTTTCTGCAAAATCGCGCTGATCGTCAGATCACCTTTGTTCAAATAGGACGTGTCGTTCGCACCCTTGGCTTTTACAACGTCAGGACCTTCACCGCAGATAATGAATTGGTTTTCATTCTGCTCCTTGATGGCGCGGCTGACATCAAAACGTAAGGTGCGTTCATGCGCAATCACATTGCCGCCTTTTGCGAGTGCGGCTTGCGCAAGCTCGTACTTGGTCGCGGCAACAGTGTCCAGGCTTTTAAAGCGTTCGTAATGCGCGTGACCGATGGCGGTGATAATGCCCATATCCGGCGGGGTCAAGCGACATAGGCGCTCGATGGACCCTGGGCCGTAAGCGCCCATCTCGGCGATCAGGTATTTGTGCTCCGGCTCAAGCTGTTCGCGCACAACGCGCGCAATGCCCATCGGCGTATTTACGCTGCCCGGTGTAATAAGTGTTGGCGCTTGTGTCTTCAAAATGTGACCAAGGATATGCTTCACAGATGTTTTGCCGAATGATCCGGTAATGCCGATCACGGTTGGCTGCAAATCCATCACTTTGTTATGCGCTTCATTCCAGAATTTTTTCTGCGTCATCTCTTCGAAAGGCGCGAGCACCATGTTCACAAACACGATCATCAGCGGGATCAGGTGAATATTCACGATCCATATCCAGTGCTGTGGCGGTGATAGCGGGAGGAACGCCCATGAAGCACTCAGAACGCTGAGCAAAAATGCGGGCACAAAAATACGTTGTGCGCGCTTGGTCATGACCAGTTTCTTTTTCGAGCTTTTGCGCGGGTCTCTTTCCATGAAACCGACAAAGCCCATAGCCAACACGATCAGAAAGTTTGTGAGGACGTGTTTTTGCTCGGCATAAATCGGCAAGCTATCCAACAAGAAAACGGATGCGATGAATATAATGAGCACGAGCAGGGACAGGCGCTTGTCGAACACTTTGTGCTTCATCATCCATCCGAGGAAACGCGGGCTGTCATATTCTTCTTGCTGATAAATATGCATATAGGTCAGGCCGCGGCGAAGCGCGAACCCTGCAAAGGCGAGAAACAATAAAACGGTACTGGCAAATTCGATCATGTGCGTATGTGTTCGAAGAACCCTTTGATTTTATGGGCGACCTGATGCCGCGCGTCACTGAGGATAGTGTAGTGGTCAAACCCGTCCATCACAATCAATTCTGAATTCTTAATCAGGCTTTTATAGCGATGCCCGAACTCCGGCGGGGTTTCGTTGTCATTCTCACCGAATATTAACAGAGTCGGGCACTGCACTTTCGCTGCGGCCGCGCTCAGGTCCTCATTAACAACCTTCACCAATATCTGCCGCATCTGTCCGGCGTTTTTGTAATCGGCACTAGCGAATTTCTTCATCAGCCATTCTTCGGGAAGCCCGAAAGGAATCAGCTTCTTCAAAAACTTATAAAGTGCGATACGCCCTTTGAAATAGGCTTTCTTGAGCGGCGAGCGTTTGCGTTTCAGCCCCGCAGCAGCGATCAGGCACATCCCGCTGAGAAGCTCGGGGTATCGTGAGGCAAGCTCTATACCCACACGGCAACCAAAGGAATGCCCGACCCAAAAAATCGGCTGATCGGTCTTGGATTTGATGAATTCGGCCATCGCATCGGCGTAATCACCGCTATCCCAGGCTTCTTCAGGGGCGGGGGACTGCCCGAACCCCTGGAAATCAACAAGAATATGCTGACCCGTTTTGGCCAGAGATTCCGCCATAGGCAGCAGTGATTGATGCGATTGCCCCCAGCCATGGCCCCAAAACACCAATGTTTGAGCATCCGCTTTCTGATTTTTCAGTTGATGTGAATAAATATCCTGTGACATCGCCGCTATGGATGGTTAAAATGAAACACCAAAATAGATGTCTAACAATCTTCGGCACTAAAACCAAGAGCATCCCGCTCTTCTTGCCATAATCGCTTTTCTACGGGCGCTGATAATATGAGTTTGAACAAGAAAACAGTCGCAGTCTTTTTCGGGGGTCGTTCACCGGAACACGATGTCAGTGTTGTCTCCGGCTTGCAGATTCTCAACGCGATCGACCGCAGTGCATATGAGGCCTTTCCGGTTTACATCACGCCGCAGGGCGAATGGCTTGTCGGCGACGTGTTGAAGGACAGAAGCAGCTATATGCTCAGCGAACAAGACCGCAAGAAATGTCAGGCCGTCACGCTAGACCTTAAACCCGGTGTTTGCGGCAAGCTTGTCCCGTTGCAAAAGGGATTATTCGGCGGCGGCAAAGTGATTGAATTTGATGTTGCTGTGCCAAGCTTCCATGGGTCATTCGGCGAAGACGGTAATATTCAGGGACTGTTTGAATTTGCAGGAATTCCGTATGCGGGAATGCGCACAATGGCATCGGCCGTGTTGATGGATAAAGGCGCGACCAAAAGCGTTCTTAAGGGTGCGGGCATCCCTGTGCTTGATTACACAATGATTTACCGCCCTGAGACAGGCTTGTTGATCGATGAAAATGAGTTGGCCGAGCATGTTAAAAATATCGGCTTTCCCTGCATCGTAAAGCCGTCTCATCTGGGCAGCTCGATCGGTGTTGCCAAGGCTAACGATGTGCAGGAACTCCGCGCGGCCCTCCCTGTGATTTTTGAATTTGACGATGCGGCCATCGTCGAACCGTTCGTTGAAAATCTTGTCGAATATAACGTGGCGGTGTCGAAGGCCTTTGATGGCGTAAGACTATCCGCGATCGAGCGGCCAAAAGCCACGGAAGAGTTGCTCGACTTTAAACAGAAATATTTATCGGGCAGTGACGGCAAAACGGGCGACAAAACCGGCGGCACCAAAACGATGGGTACAATCAGCGAGGGCATGCTCTCCCTGACCCGCGAGTTAAACCCGGAGCTTGAACCTGAAATGCACGCCAACATTATCGGTTGGGCGGAAGCCATGTTCTTTGCTGTCGAAGGAACGGGCGCGCCGCGTATCGACTTTATCGGGAACAAGGAAACAGGTGAACTGTGGTTGAACGAGGTCAATCCGTGGCCCGGTTCAATCGGTTACTTTTTGTGGGAAGCTGCCGAAGATTCGATCATGTTTACCGAACTGATGACAGGCTTGATAGAAGAAGCCGTTGTCGAGCAGAAGAAACGCAAACTCCCTAAAGACCCAGTGCCGAAAGAGGCGCGCTTGTTCGAAAGGGCATCATAAATGGCAGCCAGAAGCAAAGGCACACGACAAAGCACGATGAACAAACGCCGCAAGGGCGCGTTGTCTGTTGTGATCCCGTGGATGAAACGCTTCGGCGCGATGCTCGGCGTGGCCATTGCCTGTATCTGGATCGGCTCATGGTTGTTACTGAGCGGATCCGTAGATCGCGCAACCCAGTGGGCGCACAACGGGGCGCTTCTTGCATCGGCGAATATGGGCTTGGCTGTCGAGAATGTTTTGGTTGAGGGGCGCAAAGAGGCTGACGCCAATGTGATAATGGCGATCATCAACATTCAAAAAGGCGATCCGCTGTTGTCCTTCGATCCGCATGAGGCACAGCATCTTATTGAACAGGTCGGTTGGATTAAATCCGCGCAGGTCGAGCGCCGTTGGCCAGACACAATATATATAGGCTTGCAGGAAAAGGTGCCCGTCGCTATCTGGCAAGCGGGGAATAAATCCAGACTTCTGGATCAGGACGGCGATGTCATCGTTGCTGACAATGTTGCCGACTTCAAAGATTTAATTGCGGTCTCGGGTAAGGGATCGAAAGACGCCGTCGGAGAGCTGCTATCTTCTCTGTCTGCACATAAAGATATCCGCGAAAAAGTCGTGGCCGCGACATGGGTTGGTGAACGCCGCTGGGATTTGAAAACCGGCGCGGGTGTGAAAATAAAAATGCCCGAAACCGATCAAAAGCAGGCATTTGAACGTCTCAGTAAAGCGCAAACCGAAGATGCGTTGCTCGATAAAGAAATTACGGAAGTTGATATGCGCGAAAAAGACCGCATCAGCATCCGCACCCAACCGGGAAAAATTCAGGAATATAAGGCCAGCACACATGGCGCTGCGGAACCGTCACAATCATCAAAAAATATCTAAGCTGACCTTGAGTATATGAAGCATAAAACCTCCTCGAAATTAAAAGGCTCACTGTTGGCCGCATTGGATATCGGCTCTAGCAAGGTCGCCTGTTTTATCGGCCGTATGGTCGATGATGACGGCACCTATGAAGTGCTCGGCGTCGGCCATTACCCGTCCAAGGGAATCAAAAACGGCGCGATTGTTAATCTCGACGAAGCCGAAGCCGTGATCAGACAGACCGTGCACGCCGCCGAGAATATGGCCGCCGACGTTATGAAGGGTTATCCGCTGCGCGAGGTTATCGTCAATCTGCCCGGCACGCACGCGGTCAGCCACGGCTACACATCCGACGTTCAAATTGACGGCCACGAAGTAACGGATAATGACATCCGCCGCGTTTTGGCCAAGGCGCAAGAGCAAGTCATTAGTGATGAGTATGAGCTGATCCATACTATTCCCGTTGATTTTCGCATTGACGGTAACGACGGAATTCAGGACCCGCGCGGCATGCACGGACAGGAAATGTCCGTCGATATCCATATGGTGACTGGCGATATCGGGCCGCTGCAAAATATGGCGACAGCAATCGAACGCTCCCATCTTGATATCACGGCGCTATGTGTCTCTGCATATTCTGCGGGGCTTGCCTGTCTGGTCGAGGATGAAATGGATTTGGGCTGCACGGTTATCGATATCGGCGGCGGCGTAACGTCTTTTGCTGTCTTCCGCAACGGACAGATGATCTACAGCGATGCGGTGCCGTTAGGCGGGATCAATATCACTAACGATATCGCCAAAGGGCTGACCACATCGGTTCAGGATGCGGAGCGCCTGAAACATCTTTACGGCCATGCAATGGCATCCGATCTGGACGAAAGCGAGTTGATCGATGTGCCGAAACTGGGCGAAGACGGGCATAGCTTCAATCATGTCCCGCGTTCGCTGCTGATCGGTATTTTGCAGCCGCGTATCGAAGAGATTTTCGAGCTTATCCGCGCCAAGCTCAATGATAGCGGTTTGGGTAACGCTATTGGCCGCCGTGTTGTCTTAACGGGCGGGGCGAGCCAAATTCCGGGTTTGAAAGATCTGGCGCAGCATGTGCTCGATAAACAGGTCCGCTTGGGTAAACCGATCCGCCTGACGGGGCTTCCCGACGCGGTGAGTGGTCCTGCCTTCGCAACGACGGCCGGTTTGTTTACCTATATCGCGCAGCGCAGCGACGAAATGCCTGCGCAAATCATGGCTACTGCCGATCAGGGCAGCCTCTATGACCGCATTCGATTGTGGCTCAAAGAGAACTGGTAATTTGACATAATTTAAAAAACGATCTATTTTCCACTGTTTTCAAAATTGAGTAAACGGTGATGACGGCGCAGCCCCTAAAGCGGACATTCTGGCAAAGAGCATTTGATGCAACATTGGCAGACCACCTCCAGTTTAACAAACGTTCCAAAAACATATTTGTGGCGGCGTTGCTGACCGCGAATGATGCGGGCGATAACGGTGCATCGCCATTACAGATCATGCGCCAGATGATAAAGCTTCGGGGCAATAAAGATTTGATGTTCTCGATGTTTCACCTCGTTAAAAAAATCGATGACATTGTCGATGAAATGGACCCCGACCAACGTCTGGCTCTGGGCGAGGCGCGGGAAGGCAACACACCGTGTGAGTTTATTCGCAACGGCGACGTTTGCATGCCGGCATATGATAAAGCCATGCGGGGCATGGCACAGGCCGGTGTTTTAAGTTACGAGGAAGAGGTCGCGTTCAGTAACGTTTATGCCGTGCTTATCCGTGAAGGTGCGCGCGCCAGTAAGGTGTATCAGGAAACGGGAGCGGCACGGAGCAGGCAAATTATCACCGAAGCAAACCACAGATTGGCCGAAGTGCTGGGTGTCCATATTCTCCAACATTGCGTGGCAGAGGAGCGAACGAAGCAACTGGCTCAGGAGCGTGGATTGCAGTACGGGGATATTCCGCGCCTGTTTCCCAAGGCGGCAAGGTTAAGCCGGATGGCGGAGTATATCGACGATATGCGCGATGTGTTGATTGATCTGGAGCATGAAGCAGAAACAGGAATTACGGCGCCGAATATTGTGTTGTGTAAATTGTTTGAGCGCGGAGAACTTTACGATCAAGACGGCGCTTTAACGCGGGAAATGCAGAACTTCCTTCTCGCACATCGCAATAATCCGGAGATTGTTCCGGTCGATCAGTACCCGCAATGCCTGAAAGATGTGATTGATGATTTACGCGAAGAATACAGAACCCACGCTTTCAAGCTTGGCCCGATGCATCGTGATTTAATGCTGACATGGTGGCGCGTTACAGAAGCGGAAGGCCTTCGTTCTTCTGCTCACCCTGATGTGATTTACAAGCAGGAACGTAACGCCCGCGAAGTTGTGCAGGCCACATCAACATTAGAAGCTGCTCAACAATAGAGTTATCCACAATATCATGTGTATGTTTTGTGCACAGCTACAAGGGTTAGTGGTTTCTTTCAAAAAACTGAATCGGATGAGTCACTTAGCGTGATTCTTTGCAAAAACGTCTCAAGGCTTGCTAGACTCATTTTAAGGGCTTTGGGCGAAAACCCTGTGAATCCTTGATAATTTTCGCTTTTCGTACGGAATTTTCTTTCCTACACTTATTCAAACCTACCGCAATTCTTGTTTCCAATTGAGGATTGCAAATTTCTTCGGGGACCAAACGCTATGATCAATATTAAGATGCAGCAACAGCCAACGGACGTTCATAAGCTTTCACCAAAAATCATCGTGGCCGGTATCGGTGGCGCGGGCGGCAATGCCGTCAACAACATGATTTCTTCCGGTCTGGAAGGGTGCGAGTTTCTCGTATGCAACACGGACGCGCAAGCGCTCGAAAATTCCTTATGCGAACGAAAGGTGCAGCTTGGTGTTGGTGTAACGGGTGGCCTGGGTGCTGGTTCGAAACCCGAAGTCGGGCGCGCCGCAGCCGAAGAATCCTTGGAAGAGGTTTTACAGCATTTCGAAGGTGCAAACATGGCCTTCATCACCGCCGGTATGGGCGGCGGAACGGGGACGGGCGCAGCGCCTGTAATCGCAAAAGCATGCCGCGAGCAGGGTATCCTGACTGTCGGTGTTGTCACCAAGCCGTTCCACTTTGAGGGATCACACCGCATGAAGTCGGCCGAATCCGGAATCGAGGAGATTCAGGATTACGTCGATACGCTGATCGTGATTCCAAACCAGAATTTGTTCCGTGTCGCGAATGAGAAAACAACATTCGCCGACGCATTCCAAATGGCAGACAGTGTACTTCAAGCAGGCGTGCGTGGGGTTACCGATTTGATGGTTCGTCCGGGTCTTGTGAACCTCGACTTTGCCGATATCCGTACAGCAATGCTCGAAATGGGCAAGGCGATGATGGGTACAGGCGAGGCCGAAGGCGACAAGCGTGCGATCGAAGCTGCGGAAGCGGCTATCAACAACCCGCTGCTCGACGATGTGTCTATGAAGGGCGCGCATGGCGTCATCATCAACGTCACAGGCGGTATGGACATGACATTGTTCGAAGCCGACGAGGCTTGCAACCGTATTCGCGACGAAGTCGATCCGGAAGCCAATATCATCTTTGGTGCGACATTCGACGAATCTTGCGAAGGCAAGATGCGTGTCTCTATCGTCGCAACCGGTATTGATAAGGAAGCCGAAGGACAACGCCGTGGTGGCGGTTCCGGTTCAGGGCCGAGCATTAGCAGCAACAATGATGTTAATTCACGGACGAAGTTGGAGCGCGCAACGCCAAATGCGGCTACACCACAAACACCGACCGCACAAAAGCCTCCGGCTTTTATGTCCGCCGAGAGTGTGCAGGCGATTAAAGCTCCACCGACAATGACACCGGCTGAAAAAATCACAGCAGGCGCGAATAAGCCTTTGCGTGAAACCGAAGCCGATATGTTTGAGCAACATGAATTTGCAGGCAGCACGGCTGAAACCGAGTCTGTTCCGCAAAATACCGCGATGCGTGGCACGTTGTATAAAGACTCATTCATCCCGCCCAAGCCTGTAGAGGTCGAGCAGTCAGAAGAAACAGAAACAGCGTCTTACATCTCGAGCTTTCATGGCGATCATGTGCCGCAAGAGGTCGAGCAAGCCGCACCTTCAGCCAGTGGCTTGAAGCTTAATCCTCCAAAAGTGCCTAGCCCGTCTGAAAAGAAACGCTCACCGTCTCTGTTCGAACGAATCACAGGGTCTGTGCAGGAGCATATTGATGGATTAACCGGACACGCACCCGAAGTTCAGCGTCAACGTATGGCGCCGTCTGCGACAACTACACGTCCATTGACAGGGCAAGTTGATGCGCCGTCACAGGGAAGTTTGAATATCGATGCGCCGTCTAAACCGTCTTCCGGCGGTGGTGATGATCTGGATATTCCTGCATTCTTGCGCCGTCAGGCCAACTAAGGCTCTGAAATATTTAAAGTTTATTGTGATCTCTCCAAGATCGTTAGACTGGGCTCAGCCAACAGGCTGGGCCTTTTTTTGTTGCAGTGTAACAAAGCGCAATAAAGCGTGATTTGAGATAAAACCAGTGATTCCTTATATAATAGGAGAAATAACGGTTTTAGGAATTTCATGCAAAATACGATCAAAGCACGCGTTTCACTGCAAGGTGTAGGCCTCCATTCCGGCAAGGACATCGAATTGTCCCTGATTCCGGCTGCGGAAGACACTGGCATCGTTTTCGTCCGCACGGATGTCAGCGACAAAAACAACATTATCCCCGCGAAGTGGGATCGTGTTGCCGATACGCAGCTATGTTCCGTGATTGCAAACGAGGACGGCATCAGCGTCGGCACAATCGAGCATTTAATGTCTGCTTTGCGCGGTATGAATGTCGATAATGTTCGCATCGAGCTTGATGGTGCGGAAGTGCCTGTCATGGACGGCAGTGCAATGCCGTTTGTTAAGCTTATCGAAGAAGCCGGTGTCGAAGCACAAAGCGCACCGCGTAAGGTTATCCGTATCTTGAAAGACGTCACGGTTGAAAAAGACGGCAAGCGCGTCACTCTATCACCTGCCGAAGGCGCAGTATTTGGCGGTGAAATCGAATTTGATCATCCTGAAATCGGCGCGCAGAATTATGAAGTCCAGTTGCTAAACGGTAATTTCCGCCATGACATCGCGGAAGCCCGCACATTCGGTTTTCTGAAAGAAGTAGAATGGATGCGTTCCCAAGGTTTGGCTTTGGGCGGTTCTCTGGATAATGCCATCGTTTTGAATGATGACGGTGTTATGAACCCGAATGGCTTGCGTTTCGATGACGAATTCATCCGTCACAAGCTTTTGGATGCTATCGGTGATTTGTATCTGGCCGGCGCTCCTATTCAAGGCGCATATGACGGTTATAAGGCTGGTCATGAGATGAACAACCTTATCCTGCATGCGCTATTCGCGGATGAAAGCGCGTATGAAATCGTTGAATTGCATGATTTCGTGCCGCACGCTGCCGAGCAGTCTCAGCACGAGACAGTTTCCGCTTAATTTTCCCCTAGATAAGACCGTTACAAGCGATTACAGGCTTTAATTTAAGGCCTGTAAGGGCTATGTATTAAGGATGCAATATTTCCGAATCCCATTATCCCGTTTAGCGCTCTTGATGGCCGTCTTACCAATGGTCGCAAGCGTTAGCGCATGTTCATCATCCAAAAAGCAACAGGACGCGCAGATCGAAGAATCGGTCGATGTTTTGTACAATCAGGCCGCCCGCGCTCTGGACGAGAAAAAATACGAACAAGCAACCCGCTTATTCGAAGAGGTTGAGCGCCAACACCCATATTCAAAATGGGCAACGCAAGCCCAGCTGATGGCCGCATACGCGTCCTACGAAGGGCAAAGATACCCGGAGGCGATCATTGCCCTCGATCGCTTTATTGAACTCCATCCGGGGAATAAAGACATCGACTACGCACACTATCTCAAGGCGCTCAGTTATTATGAGCAGATTTCGGATGTTGCCCGTGATCAGGAAATGACAGAACAGGCTTTGCGCGCACTGGATACTCTGGTTAATCGTTTCCCCGACAGTAAATACGCGCGCGACGCGTCTTTGAAGCGTGACCTTGCCTTTGACCACTTGGCGGGTAAGGAAATGGAAATCGGCCGTTACTATCTGCGTCGTAATCAGGTCAACGCCGCAATTAACCGCTTCCGTGTTGTGATCGAAAACTATGAAACAACAACGCATACCGCTGAAGCGCTGCACCGTCTCGTCGAAGCCTATCTGATCCTTGGCTTGAAGCACGAAGCCACGCAGGTCGCGGCCGTGCTCGGACATAACTATCCGGGTAACAAATGGTACAAGCGCAGCTACGATTTGCTGGACGAGCAACAGCGCCAAAAGATTATCCAAGACCAGGGGTTTGTTGAACGCACCGTTGATACTCTGTTCAAACCCTAAACCATAAAGGCTGTGGGGCATGCTAACCACTCTGCGTATTGAAAATGTGGTTTTGATCGAAACGCTCGAAATTGATTTTCGAAAAGGCTTGTGCGCGCTGACGGGGGAAACCGGCGCGGGAAAATCCATTCTTCTTGATTCTTTAGGTTTGGCGATCGGCGCACGCGCGGATAGCGGTCTGGTACGTAAAGGCACTGACAAGGCGCAAGTAAGCGCAACCTTTGAAGTGTCACAGAAACACCCTGCCTTCGCCGTCCTCGAAGAAGCGGGCATCACAATTGAGCAAGGTGAAGATATTATTCTCCGCCGCAGCCTGACCAGTGATGGCCGCTCCAAAGCTTTCATAAATGACCAGAGTGTGAGCGCAGGGTTAATGCGTACCGTCGGCGATATGCTGATCGAAATTCACGGCCAGTTTGATACGCAAGGGCTGCTCAACCCGTCGACCCATCGTGAAATGTTGGACGAATATGCGAATATTCCGCTCGTACCTCTATCAGCTTGGAACGCTTGGCAAGAGGCCATCAGCGCGGCAGAGGCGTTAAAGGAGCGGACAAGCGCGTCAAAAACAGAAGAAGCGTACTTGCGCGAAGCGCTCGAAGATCTGGACAAGCTGGAGCCGCAAGCGGGCGAGGAACAAGAACTCGCAGGACTGCGTGAACGTTTAATGAGCCGCGAACAGGTTCTCGAAGGGCTGAACCATGCATACCATGCGCTGAATGGTGAGCAGGATCCCGTCCGCAGCGCTTGGGGCACATTGGAACGTATCAGCGATAAAATGGGCGCGGAAGGCGCGCCAATCATTGATGCCTTGGAGCGCGCGTCTTCGGAAATTCAGGACGCCGTCGCATCTATCCAAAGCCTGTCCGCCGATTTGACGGAAAGTGAACATGACCTGCAAAGCATCGATGACCGCTTGTTTGGTCTGCGTGCACAAGCCCGCAAACATAATTGCGAGGTTGATGAGCTGCCGCAAATCCGTGAGCAATTGGCACAGCAACTCAACGAGATTGAACATGCTGACGATGCCCTTGCCGATGCGGTTAAAAAGGTCGAGCAAGCCAAAACGGCATATGAAACCGAAGCCAAAGCCATTCATGATCAGCGCAAAAGCGCGGCTATGAAACTGGATGGTTTGGTCGCGCAGGAATTGCCGCCGCTAAAATTAGAAAAGGCGCGTTTTGAAACCCATATCGATATATTGGATGAGCAGGAATGGGGACCACATGGCATGGACCGCGTGCGTTTTCTCGTGGCAACAAATCCGGGTGCGGAGGCGGGGCCATTGAACAAGATTGCTTCGGGCGGTGAGATGTCGCGCTTCATGCTCGCACTCAAAGTTGTGATGGCCGAAGTTGGTGCAGCGGATACGCTAATCTTTGATGAAGTCGATGCGGGAATCGGTGGCGGTACGGCCGATGCAGTCGGTGAGCGTTTAGGACGTCTGGCGGCGGATAAACAAATTCTGGTTGTTACGCATGCGCCGCAAGTGGCCGCCCGTGCGGGCCATCACTGGATCGTCAAAAAAGATGGTGACGAAGATGTGCGCACATCGATCGAGCCTCTGGAAGATGCGCAAAAACGCCGCGAGGAAATCGCCCGCATGCTCGCCGGTGCAACCATCACCGAAGAAGCGCGCGCCGCCGCCAATAAACTCCTCGAAGTGAGTGTGGCGGCATGACGACGCATGACATGTTGGCCAAACTGGATGCGCAGGTGCGTCATGCGGAGTTGGTACAGGAAATCAAAAAGCACGATCAAAAATATTATCAGGACGATGCGCCTGAACTTTCCGATGCGGATTATGACGCCCTCAGAAAAGAGCTTGAGGGGATAGAAGCCGAGCATCCCGAATTGATTACAAAAGACAGCCCAACACAGTCCGTCGGCGCTGCTCCATCGAAAGGTTTTAAAAAAGTACAGCACGCCGTCCCGATGCTGTCTCTCTCGAACGTGTTTAGCGAGGAAGATGTCGGCGACTTCCTGACACGTATCAAAAAGTTTCTAGGATTGCCTGATGACCAAGTCGTCGAGATTGTTGCTGAACCGAAAATCGATGGCCTGTCATGCTCCCTGCGGTACGAAAACCGCAAGCTTGTATTGGCCGCAACGCGCGGTGACGGCGCGGAAGGTGAGGACATCACCGCCAACGTCCTGACCATCGATGAAATCCCGAAAACATTGCCCGATGATGCGCCGGATATTCTGGAGGTGCGCGGTGAAATCTATATGGGGCGGCAGGATTTCGCGAATCTGAATAAAGCACAGGAAGAGGCGGGGAAACCCGTGTTCGCCAATCCGCGCAATGCCGCGGCGGGTAGTGTCCGCCAACTCGATGCAAACGTTACCGCCAACCGCCCGATACGTTTTTTCGGCTATGCGTTGGGACAGGTCAGTGAAGACTTCGCCAAAACACATTTCGAAATTCGTGAAAAACTGAGCGCATGGGGCATCCCTGAAACAACCTTCAAACTCTGCGCATCCAAAGACGATATCATGCAGAACTACCAGCACATTCTGGAAGAGCGTGCTGAGCTAGACTACGAGATTGACGGCGTAGTCTATAAGGTCAATCGTCTCGATTATCAGGAGCGCCTCGGCTTTGTCTCTCGCGCACCGCGTTGGGCGACGGCACATAAATTCCCCGCTGAACAAGCCGTCACCAAATTACATGCGATCGATATTCAGGTCGGGCGTACTGGCGCGCTGACGCCCGTTGCGCGTCTTGAACCGATTACGGTCGGCGGCGTAGTTGTGTCCAACGCGACCCTCCATAATGAAGATGAAATCGAGCGCAAAGATATCCATATCGGCGATATGGTCGTCATTCAGCGCGCCGGAGATGTTATCCCGCAGGTTGTTGAAGCGTTGAAGGATAAGCGCCCGAAAGACGCGCAAAAGTTTCAATTCCCCGATCATTGCCCCGTTTGCGGGTCGGCTGCGATCCGCGAGGGGGATGATGTGGTCCGTCGTTGTACGGGTGGTCTGATCTGTGATGCGCAGGCGGTAGAACGCTTAAAACATTTTGTCTCCCGCCTCGCGTTCGATATCGAAGGGCTAGGCAGCAAGATCATCGAACTGTTTTGGGAAAAGGAAATCCTCAAAACGCCTGCCGATATTTTCCGCCTTAAAGACAAAAGCGATAACGGAGAGATCGAGCCGCCTTTAGAGACATGGGAAGGGTGGGGTGAAAAATCGGTCGCCAATTTGTTCGAAGCTATCGAGGAACGCCGCACGATTGAGTTCAACCGCTTTATCTATGCACTCGGGATTCGGCAGGTCGGTGAGGCAACAGCGAAACGCCTTGCTGCCACTTACGGTGATTTACCGAGCCTAAGCGCAGCAATGAAGGACGCACAAGATCATGAAAGCAGCGCGTTTGAGGATCTGTTGAATATTGAAGATATCGGCCCGTCCGTGGCGGAAGATTTGATCGCCTTTTTTGCGGAAGAGCACAATCAGGAGGTTTTGAGAGACCTCGAGGCTCTGCTGAGCATCAAGCCGTATGACGCACCGCAAGCCTCTGATAGTCCTGTCAGTGGAAAGACGGTTGTCTTCACCGGAACACTTGTAACCATGACCCGTGCCGAAGCCAAAGCGCGTGCTGAAACACTGGGGGCCAAGGTCGCGGGATCAGTTTCAAAGAAAACCGATTATGTGATCGCAGGGGCGGATGCAGGATCAAAGCTGAAAAAAGCAAAGGACCTCGCAGTGGAGGTCCTTACAGAAGAAGAATGGAATTCTTTGATTAACGCTTAAACGGCGTCATTTTGATCGCGCAGCGCGTAGAGCTTGTCCATAGCGCGTTCGATTTCAGGCGGATAGTCACGACGCTCAATAAATTCACCACCACCGGTGTTACGGGTCATAGACTGCTCCAATGCCTTGGTCAGCAGTTCGGAGATTTTCAGGTCACCTTGGTCCAAAGCCAGTTCGAGCGCTGACAGAATGCGGTCACTCAAACGGATAAAATCTTTATCTTCATTGTCCATATATATGAATCTCCAGATTGATATTTGTACTAATGTGCCTGTTTATTAGAACGGTTTCAAGGTTTCTGGCCGATCTATGATGGTTTCCTTGATGAGCGCGTAAAACGCGTTAAAAAATTCATCTCGGACGGCATCTTTTTCCATTAAAATTTCGTGGCGTGCGCCTTTTAACGCCATATGTTTACAACGCTTAAGCTGCTTGCACGCCTGCTCTATACGCTCGTTATCAACCAAATGTTCTTCTTCGGCAGAACAGAGCAGGAATGACTTATCAAGGCTTTGCAAAAATTCAGGTCTGTTAGCTTGCGCGCAGGCCTTGAGCGCATGATGCAGCCAACCATATGTCGCCGAACCGACCTGTAGCTCTGGCTTATGTTCGAACCACGCTCCATGTACTTTAACCCGTTCGGGGTCATTAGACAGGGCTTCCGGTCCGCTTTCCGCGCGCTTGCCTTTTGCCCACGGTGCCCCGTTTTTGATGTAGGTCTTACCCAGAACCGAGCTCAAAGTACCGCTAATCGGCAATAATGCGCCGAACGCTTTAATTTTCGCGGCTTTCATACCCAGCAACGGACCTGTAAAAGCCGCACATTCAAACATATCCGGATATTTGTGCAGATAATGCAGGCCGATCGTTGCGCCCATTGAATGGCCGAGCATGGCCATAGGAATACGCCCGACGTCGGGGTGCACACTCGCATGCTTCACATATTCAGTGATGAAATAGCGGAAATCTTCGACATCTTCATCAAAGCTTACGCCATGTCTCTTTTGTCTGTCCGGCAGATAACGCTCGGAACCGCCTTGTCCGTACCAGTCGAGCGTCCAGAATGCGAGGTTTTTAGACAGGCATGTGCGCGCGACTTCGTAATATTTTTCGGCAAATTCACTTAAACCCGGGAGGCATACAACAACGGCATCAGGCACAGAATCCTTCGGTGATACAGAACCGAAACGGACTTTTCGGCCACCATCCTTGGTAGGACGTGTGAAATTATGCCAACGCCATCCCTCAGGCTCGCTGAAACGCTCGTCTAATTCAGGTGGTGTCGTGTTTGTGTTGCCCATACGCGCCTTAGGTTGCAAAAACTCAAGAGTTTAGAATGCCTTAAACAGGTTAAGGAACTACAAATGTAGGACGTATCGACGGGGATATCCAGAACTTATTCAAGCGCCTTGATAATGTCTTCTGTCATCTTTTTGGCATCATCAAGAAGCATCATCGTATTGTCTTCGAAGAACAGCGGATTATCGATACCGGCATAGCCCGTACCCATAGAGCGTTTGACGAACAAAACCGTATTGGCTTTCTCGACATCCAGAACCGGCATACCGTAAATCGGTGACGTTGGGTCGTTCTTGGCCGCGGGGTTGGTGATGTCATTCGCACCGATAACATAGGCAACATCGGCTTGTGAAAATTCACGGTTGATATCTTCCATCTCGAAGACCTCGTCATATGGCACGTTCGCTTCAGCCAACAAAACGTTCATGTGGCCCGGCATACGACCCGCAACAGGGTGAATGGCGTATGTGACGTCCACGCCTTCCTTTTTCAGGATATCCGCCATTTCACGCAATGCGTGCTGCGCCTGCGCGACCGCCATACCGTAACCGGGGACGATAATAACCTTGGAGGCGTTTTTCATGATGTAGGCGGCGTCTTCGGCCGAACCGATTTTCGCGCTTCTGTCGCCGTAATCATGGTCATCAGCGGAAGATTGCTCTCCGCCGAAACCGCCCAGGATAACGCTGATGAAGGAACGGTTCATACCCTTACACATAATGTAGGACAGGATCGCACCTGACGCGCCAACCAACGCACCCGTGATAATCAGCAGGTTGTTGTGCAGCGTAAAGCCGATACCCGCTGCTGCCCATCCTGAGTAGGAGTTCAGCATAGACACGATCACGGGCATATCCGCACCGCCAATCGGAATGATGATCAGCACACCGATCGCCATAGACAGCAGGGCCACAACCCAGAAAATAAAGGTGCTTTCAGTAATGCATAAAATCGCGATCAGCAGGAACAGTGAAATCCCCAGAATGGCATTCATCGCATGTTGTCCTTCAAACACAATCGGTTTGCCCGACATGCGGCCTTCTAGCTTCGCCCACGCGATGATCGATCCGGTAAAGGTAATGGCACCAATCGCCAAGCCAAGTGACATCTCGACCATACTGGCGAACTTAATGTCGCTCTTCGTACCGATCCCGTAAGCTTCGGGGTGGTAGAATGCGGCTGCGGCAACACAGACGGCTGCTAAACCGACCAAAGAGTGAAAACCCGCCATAAGTTGGGGCAAGGCGGTCATATCAATCGTTTTGGCGATATATGTCCCGATCGACCCGCCAATTGCGATGGCAAGCAATATCCAGAATGTGCCGCTGACTTGCGGCAGCATAAGCGTAGTGACAATGGCCAAAGCCATGCCGAACATGCCGAAATTCAAACCCTGACGGGCGCTTTCGGGGTGCGACAAGCCGCGCAAAGCGAGGATAAACAGAACCGCGGCAGCGATATAGGAAAGGGAGGCAAGCGTTTCCATGATGTCTTAAGACCCTTTCTTTTTAAACATGCTAAGCATTCGGCGCGTGATGATAAAGCCGCCGAAAATATTGATGGATGCAAATACAACCGCAAGGAAACCGATCAGGTTAAAGCCCGCACCAACGGGGACAACCGCCATGATCGCACCAACGATAATGACGGATGAAATCGCATTTGTGATACCCATAAGCGGGGAGTGCAGGGCGGGTGTAACGCGCCACACAACGTAGTAACCGACAAAACAAGCCAGAATGAAAACGGTTAAACCGGTAATCAGGAATGACTGCCCGTGAACAATATCGGCCTCAATGGCGTGGGATGTTTCCTCCGCAATCTCGGATGCTTTCTGCGACAGCTCTTTTAGCTGGGCCGCAAGTTCTTCTGTGCTCTCTGTCACGGTGCGTTGGGATTCGGCCATATTGCTTATCCTTCCTCAGCTTTTTTCTCGGGTTTGTCGTCTTTTTTGGCAGCGGGCTTTTTTGCGCTGCTTTTTTTCTTCGGCGCTGCTTTTTTCTTTGCTGCGGCTTTCTTTGGCGCAAAGTTAGGGTGAATAACGTCTCCGTCCTTGGTGAGCGCGATGCCTTGAATAATCTCGTCTTCCCAATCGATCTTCAATGTACCGTCTTCTTTATCGATGATCAGGTTGAGTAAGTTCAGCAGGTTTTTCGCATACAACGCTGACGCGTCTGTTGCCAGACGACTTGGTACGTTGCGGTGACCGACGATGCTGACATCGTTTTTATTCACGACCTCGCCTGCTTTTGATCCGGCGACGTTGCCGCCGCTTTCGACGGCCAGATCAACAATCACTGAACCCGGTTTCATGGATTTAACCATGGCTTCGGAAATCAGCTTCGGCGCTGGGCGGCCGGGGATTAACGCGGTTGTAATAACGATATCTTGCTTGGTGATATGTTCGGCAACCAGCTCGGCCTGTTGCTTCTGATAGTCTTTTGACATTTCTTTGGCGTAACCGCCGGCTGTCTCGGCTTCTTTGAATTCTTCATTCTCAACAGCAACAAAAGATGCGCCGAGTGATTCCACCTGTTCCTTGGCGGCGGGGCGAACATCTGTCGCACTCACAACGGCACCCAAACGGCGCGCAGTCGCGATCGCCTGCAGGCCGGCAACACCTGCACCCATGATAAAGACCTTTGTTGGTGGAATGGTTCCGGCCGCTGTCATCATCATTGGAAATGCACGCGTATATTGCTCGCTCGCATCCAGAACGGCTTTATATCCTGCCAAGTTAGACTGGGATGACAATACATCCATGCTTTGTGCGCGGGTAATACGCGGGACAAGCTCCATCGAAAACGCGTCTATCTTGTTCTTTGCCAGCGTTTGAATCAGCTCTTCATTCGCATATGGGGCGAGCATGGCAATCAGCAATGTGCCTTTATCAAGTTTGGAAAGCTCGTCTTCATTCGGAGCCTGCACTTTCAAAACGATATCGGCGTTTTTGTACAGGTCGGCTTGGCCTTTCGCGATTGTCGCACCTGCGTCCTTGAAGTGATCGTCAGGCACGGAAGCGCCTTCACCTGCGCCTTTTTCGACCATAACCAAAACCCCTAAAGCACTTAGTTTTTTGACAGTTTCAACCGAAACGGCGACGCGTTTTTCGAAATCTGCACGTTCTTTAGGTATGGCGATCTTTAAGCCCACGGCATTGCTTCCTTTTGCATGTCTCAGATTAGGAAGTCTCAAGATGCACGATCTTTTGATGTTTGTGAAGAGTCTGTTCCAATTTATTCAAAATTTTGAGCACCGCTTTTTGCACCCTGCCTTTATCCTTTCTCCTTGAAAGTGCTTGTTTTTTTATTTACCCTAAAAATGAAAGAATTCTTTAATCCTTCCTTGCTCTAATTAGGGCTTTCTATGCCTGTTCAAATGAGACTTAAATTGAAGCGCTTACTAAAACTGTCCTCGTTCGTCGGGGTCGCGTGTATGTGCGCATTTGGCGCAAACGCAGAGACATTGCGCGAAACCGTGCAGATGACCTTGTCCCAACACCCAGAGGTCGATGGTGCGCGCGCCGCGATGTTAGCTGCGGGACAACGCAGAAAAGAGCAGTATTCTGCGTATTATCCTGAAATACGTGTAAACGCCACTGGTGGCCGTATATTCGGCGATAACAGCACCAGCCGGGGCTTAAGCGTTACACGCGGTGAGGGCTATTCCTATCTGTGGGAAGGCTCAATCGCCGCAACACAAAAGATTTTTGACGGTTCTGAAACCTATAACCGTGTCCGTTCAGCTGAGGCAGACAGGGAAGCTGCCAATATGTCCTTGATGGATGTGCGCGAAAATCTGGCGCTGCGCGCATCTGAAACATATGTGAATCTTTACAGGCTCCGTGTGGGTCTGGACATGCTGATAAAGCAAAAGAATACGGTTAAGGATTATATGGGCCGTATCTCCAGTCTGGTTGACGATGGAGCCGCCGACGAAGCCGAACTTCAGCAAGCTCGCGATGTCTCGGTTATTCTCGACAATTTTATCGCCGATTATTATGGGCAGCTCAGAGTGTTGGAGTCTGATTACAAGGAGCTGACAGGCAAGTTCCCAACAGAGGTTGAGGATGCGGCATTGGTCGCGGCAGACCAGCTACCCCCTGATGTGGAAGAGGCTATTGCTTTGGCAAAGGGCGCGCATCCCCTTATTCAGGCCGCGCGTTACGCGTCTGAATCCACGCAATACGACATGAAGGCTGAAAAAACGACATATATCCCGAAATTTGACGGGGAGCTGTCGTTCCTGAAAAGCGATAAAGACGACATCATCGGCGGCGAAGTCGAAGATGGTCGCGCCGTTGTACGGATGAACTGGGCGTTTGAAACCGGCGGCGGTCAACAGGCGCGCATCAAGCAAAGATTGTTCGAGCATAAGCAGGCACTTGCTCGCGTGAATGAGACAGAACGTCAAATTGAACGGGATATCAGACAGGCATATGCGGAGCTGGAAACAGCCCAGAAGCAATTGTCGAACCAAAAGCGCCGTCAGGACCTGAACAGAAAATTGTATGACACTTACAAAATCCAGTTCGATGGTGCACGGATATCTCTGTTACAATTGATGCAAACGGATAATCAGCTTTTGCTGACCAAGTTGGAAACATTGAATGCGCAAAGCCGTGTGAAATTGGCCGAGCACAGCATTCTTGCTTCTATGGGGTACTTGCAAAAAACACTCAACGTCGATGATAGCGGTGAGTTGGGGTATCCTCGACACACACCTTAATTCCCGCCGTAAAAGGCTTCTTGAAAGGTGGAAATAGGCCGGACCATGAGCACAGCCGAACAACAAACCGAAAAACATCAGGATACGGTCGATCCGCTATTGGAATGCCTTGTCTTTTTGACTGCGCATTACGGACGCGCCCGCTCGGCGCAGGCTCTGGTATCCGGTTTGGCATATGACGGCCACAAAATGAAACCGCAATTATTTGCAGAAGCTGCGGAGCGTTTGGGAATTCGCACCAAAACGGTCAAAAAATCAAAAATCAAAGACATTCCCGAAGCCGTACTGCCCGCCGTGATAGTTTTAAAAGGCGAAAAGGCGAGCGTTCTGGTTTCGCCTGATACGGTTTTTGATCCTTCGACAGGTGAGAAAACAAAGCTTGAGGCGGACGCGCTGCAAGAACAGTTCGCGGGCTATGTCATCCTGACGCAGGCAAAACCCGAATTCACCAACCCCGATGCCGCGGATCCGGAAGACACCGACAAGCATTGGTTTTGGTCACTGGTCAATCAAAACAAAAGCATCTTCGGTATGGTGCTGCTTGGTGCGGTCTTCATCAACTTATTTGGCCTGACCAGTCCGCTATACATCATGAATGTTTATGACCGCGTTATACCGAACAATGCGATTGAAACCGGATGGGCGCTCGCGATCGGTGCGTTGGTCGTGTTTGTTTTCGACCTTATTATGCGCTCTTTGCGCGCTTACTTGCTCGACCTTGCGGGGCGGCGCATCGATGTCATCGCCACACGCCGCATTTTCGATCAGGTCCTGAACATGCGCTTAACCGAGCGCCCGCGTTCCAGTGGCGCGTTTGCCAACATGTTGCGTGACTTTGATGCCGTGCGGGACTTTTTCACATCCGCCACAATCACGGCACTTGTTGATTTGCCGTTCACGTTCTTCTTTCTCTTTATTATCTACAAACTCGGCGGCGCAATCGCGTTCCTGCTGACGGGACTTCTGGCCGCTGTGTTTGTAATCGGTCTTATTATTCAGGTGCCGCTGAAGTCAGTGGTGCGCAAGGCAACACGATCCGCCGAAGCCAAGCATGGCATGCTGGTCGAAACCATTCACGGACTGGAAACAATTAAGGCTATCGGCGCAGATGGAGCGTTCCGCGCCCGTTATGGTGCGCTTGTCGGTGAAAACGCGGCATACGGCCAGTCTTCGCGCATGATTTCGGGCTTTGGGATTAATTCCGCAACATTCGTACAGCAGATCGCTTCGGTTCTGGTTGTACTGATGGGGATGTATCTGGTCGCTGACGGCAGCCTCAGTATCGGGGGCTTGATCGCATGTGTGATTTTGAGCGGCCGCGCCCTCGCACCAATCGGGCAGGTCGCAAATTTGCTGACCCGATATCACCATGCCTCTGGCGCGTTGAAGACGTTGGACGACATCATGAGTAAACCTATCGAACGTCCGGCCGACAGAAACTTTCTGCACCGTCCCGACATCGAAGGAAAAATCACGCTCAAAAATGTCGGTTTCGAATATCCGGACGTGGCACGTAAAGTTCTGGATGGCGTCAGCTTCACGATTAACCCCGGTGAAAAAGTCGGCCTGATCGGCCGCGTCGGATCGGGGAAAAGCACGGCTGCCCGTTTGATGATGGGACTATACCAACCAACCGAGGGCACATTATTGGCCGATGATACAGACTATCGCCAGATTGATCCTGCGGAGCTGCGCGGTCATTTCGCCTATATCGCACAGGATGTGGTGCTGTTCAGCGGCAGCGTCCGTGACAACATCTGCGCCAGTAAGCCAAGCGCAACCGAAGAGGAAATTCTGGCAGCATCGAAAGCGGCAGGCGTGCATGAGTTCGTTTCTTCTCACCCAATGGGGTATGACGCACCTGTTGGTGAGCATGGCGAAGGTTTATCGGGCGGACAACGCCAAGCCATAGCATTGGCCCGCGCGATTTTGATCGATCCGAAAGTTTTGATCTGCGATGAGCCGACCAACGCGATGGATACACAGGCCGAGGCTGCGTTTAAATCTTATATGGATCAGCAGACCAAGGACAAAACTCTGATTTTGATCACGCATAAATTTCCGATGTTGGACATGGTTGACCGCCTGATCCTGCTCGATCAGGGACAACTTATTATGGACGGACCGCGCGATAAGGTTATCGCCGCTCTGAATTCCGGAGAGTTGAAGGTGCGCGCAGGATGAGTGTTTTAGGCCAGAAAGTTAAAGAGACCGATTTCATGTCCGAACTGGACGCGGCAACGCGTCTGCGCCCTGCAAGCTCGGCAATTCTGATGCTGTTCTCGATCATGGCTCTGGTTGTCTTCCTGATCGTGTGGGCGGGAATAGCCCGCGTCGAAGTCATTACACGCGGCAGCGGTCAGGTCGTACCGTCACAGGATGTGCAAATCGTGCAAAGCCTTGAAGGTGGCATTATCGAAGAAATGCTGATCTCTCCAGGTGATACCGTGGAGCAGGGGCAGATCCTGATGCGTCTAAGCGATGTGCAGTTTTCATCAGAAGAGCGCGGTACGGAAGCGCGTTTTCTGGGGCTTGCCGCCAAGAAAGCGCGATTAACCGCAGAGTCGAATGGCGAAGACTTTGTCGTTCCACCGGAGGTCGCAGAAAAAGCACCGCAAGTGGCGGAAAATGAAAAGGCGTTACATGAATCCCGTCAAAAAGAATTGCAAAACGCCTATGACATTCTGGATGACAGGATTGAAAAGGCACAGGCCGAGATGGCCGAAGTACGGGCGCAAATCGGCGGTTACTCTTCTAGCCGTTCACTGCTGCAACAAGAATTGGCAATTACCAGAGACTTGGTCGCAAAACGCGCCGTTCCCAAACTGGAGCAAATCCGTATCGAGCGTGAAATTTCCGAACTGACAGGGCAGATCAACGCGCAGGCGCAACGCCGCAAAGCATTGCAAGCCGAGCTACAGGTCGCGGAAAAAGAAAAAGACAGCCAGTTCGACCGTTTTCGTTCGCAAGCCCTTGGTGAGTTGAACGAAGTCGAAACTGAAATTTCGTCTTTACGTGAAAGTTTGGTGTCGATGGGCGATCGCGTGGAGCGCCGTGAAGTGCGCGCACCCGTTGACGGTGTGGTCAATAATATATCGGTCAGAACGATCGGCGGCGTGGTGGAGCCGGCAATGCAACTGGTCGAAATTGTCCCGCTTGATGAGGAGTTAAAAATCCTCGCGCAGGTGCAGCCAAATGACATTGCCTTCATCCGCCCCGGCCAGCCGGCAAAGGTCAAAATCACGGCCTATGACCCGCAAAAATTCGGTGCTCTGGACGGTGAGTTGGTCAGACTGGCTGCCAATAGCAATCGCGATGCCGACGGCAATATCTTTTTTGAAATCGAGGTTCATACCGACAAAAACTTCATGGGTGAAGCTGACAATCCGTTGCCCATCACCCCCGGTATGGTCGCCGAGGTTGAAGTGATTACGGGTAAACGGACGATCCTTGAGTATCTTTTGAAACCAGTTTTGAGAGCGCGGGACCGCGCATTCACGGAGCAATAACCATGCTGCGCTTTTTGGTTCATCCATACACGCGCATATTTGCTCTGGTCCTGATTCTGTCCATGGTCGTTCTGACCGTAATCGACACGACGGGTATAAAAGCACGGATCAGTAATCTGGTGTTTGAAACCTACATGCGTGTCGAACCGCGTCCGCCTTCAGGGCAGCTCGTATTTGTCGATATCGATGACGTATCATTATCCAAGGTCGGGCAATGGCCATGGCCACGAACGAAATTGGCGCAGATCGTCACGAATATTAATAAGAGCGGTGCAGAAGTGATCGTCTTCGACGGCGTTTTGGCCGAACCTGACAGAACATCGCCTGAGAATATTGCTGAGCTACTTGCGGATGATCATCCGGCAAAGCAGAGCTTACAAGCTTCGGCAAAGAATGACGAAATTCTGGCCGATGCCATCAGGGAGGCCGGGAATTTTGTTGCCGGCTTTACCTATGGGTCGAATGAAACCCTGCCTATCCTGCGGCAGATAGCGGCTAAAAAAGACATTCGGCAATATTTCTATCACAGCCCCGAAACCAGAGATATTTACTTTAATACGACGGCGCAGTTCTTGCCCGCCTTACAAAAAGCCGCCGCAGGAAACGGCAGTTTCATGGCGTCACTGGAAGATGACGCAATCATTCGTAAAACCTCTCTGGTGTTTCATAACCAGAAAGATATCTACCCCTCCCTCATCGTCGAAGCGATCAGAGTGATGCAAAGAGAGGATAAAGTGACGCCGTTCTTGTTGGAGAACAAGAAATTCACCAACTACCAGATTGCCGAGCCGTTCATCCTTAAACTCGGGAAATACAACATCCCTGTTAGTGCTGACGGAAAAATGTGGGTCTATTTCAGGGAGTTTGACCGCGAAACCGAGATGGTTTCCGTTTACCGTTTTTTGGATGAACATTACGAAGAGGGCGCAGTCGACCTTAGCGGTAAGATTGTCTTTTTGGCGTCCAGTGCCGAAGGCTTGATGGATTTGCGGGCAACACCGCTCGGGAACAGGCCCGGCGTCCATGTGCATATGAATGCCACAGAACAGATATTGCAGGATAAGTTTCTTATTCGTCCCGTAACCGCGAACGATCTCGAAATAGGTGTCGCGGTTGTGATCTGCCTGCTGATCATCGCACTGTCATTCTTCGTAAACCCTTTTTGGTTGCTGACAATTACCATCGGTGTTTCAGGCAGCGCTTTTTATACTTCGTGGTATTTGTTCAAGGAACATGGCGGCTTGTTTGACCCCGTTACGCCGACCTTCATGGTTGCGCTGATCTTTGTTGCTGCATCGGTCCTGAGTTACCTCAAGACAGAATATGAAAGACGACAAGTGCGCGGTGCATTCGGCATGTATGTTTCCCCGCGTGTGATGCGCGAGCTTGAAAAAGATCCTTCGAAGCTGAAATTGGGCGGGGAGAATAAAGAGCTGACGGTTATGTTCACCGATATCCGCAAATTCACCACAATTTCGGAAGGGCTCACCCCCGAAGAACTGATTGTCCTGATGAACAACTTTCTGACGGCAATGTCCGATATCGTCCTCGATTATAAAGGTACGATCGATAAGTATATGGGGGATGCGATGATGGCGTTTTGGAATGCGCCGGAAAACATAGAAAACCACCCGCGCGAGGCATGCTTGGCCGCGCTGAAAATGCAAACGGCGCTGGAACCGCTCAATGAAAAGCTTAAAGAACGCGCGGCGGAAACAGGGGAAGAACCGGTCCTGCTGCAAACGGGGATTGGTCTCAACACGGGCGAGTGCGCGGTCGGGAATATGGGCTCGCACCAACGTTTTGCCTATTCGGCTCTGGGGGATGCTGTAAACCTCGCGTCCCGTCTAGAGGGGCAGACAAAAACATACGGTGTTGAAATCCTGATCGGTGAAAGTACGTATGAGCATGTGAAGGACTTTGCCGTTCTGGAGATGGATTTGATCCGCGTGAAGGGAAAGACCAAACCTGTTCATATCTATGCACTATTGGGTGATCAGGATCTCGCCAAAGATATCGAATTTAGCAGTCTGAAAGCACAACATGATGAAATGATCGCCGCATATCAGGCGGGTGATTTTGATACCGCAAGTATCGCTCTGTCGAACTGTGCGAAGATGGAAAGCTTTGGTCTGGAAGTTGTGCACGAGCTGTATCATCAACGTCTAAAGGCGCTGGTGGCTTATCCACCCGAAGGCGAGTGGGACGGCGTGTTCGACGCCCTGACTAAATAATTAAAAGTCGATTTTTCTGTTTTCTAACAAGAACTCAACAACGTCTTTTTCAGGCAAAGGCTTGCAGAAATAGTAACCTTGTGCCATGTCGCACCCAAGCTCTCGAAGCTTCTGCGCTTCTTCTTGTGTTTCAACACCTTCGGCGATAATTTTCATCTTCAAATTCTTACCGAGACTAATCATCGATTTAACCAACTGGTATGAACTTTCATCGGTCAGCATTTTCATTACAAAGCTGCGATCGATCTTCAGGATGTTGATCGGGAAATAATGCAGGTAACTCAATGATGAATAGCCCGTTCCGAAGTCGTCAATTGAGATGCCGATGCCGGCCTTTTGACATTCGCTCAAAGTGTCTTTTGCATTCTCCGGTTGGCCCATCAAGAGGCGTTCCGTAATTTCCAGATGGAGCTGCTCGGCGGCAACATCACTTTTGCTAATGGTCTTGTAAACGCTTTCAACAAATCCTTCGGCCGCGAAATCGCGACTGGAGAAGTTGACGCTCATAAACAGCTCTTTATCGTAAGCGCCTCTATCTTCTATTCTTTTGAGCGCGAGCAGGGACTCTTCCAACGCCCAAGATGAGGCTTTCACGATCAACCCGTTATCTTCAATGATCGGAATAAACACGCCGGGTGAGATAAAGCCTTTTTCGCCATTGATCCAACGCATCAGGGCTTCAAAGCCTTTAACCTTGCCTGTCGCAAGCTCGATCATCGGTTGATAGTGAAGGGAGACTTCCGGCCCGCCGAGCGCTTTTTCAAAATCATTGGCAATTTTGACGGCTTCCATAGCACCCGAATCTTCCGCGTAAGAAACTTCGAGTGTCTCCACCATATTCATACCGGGCGGATCATCTACAATCTTCGAGCGCTCCAACGTATCGCGATACCGCGTCAGGATGACTTGCATTGTCATGCGCAGAATCGGGTCGAGATTATTCAGCCGAAGCGTAAAGTCATCTTTAGTAATCTCCAGCAGTTCGCAGTCTTCCAGTGCTTTTACGGTCGCTGTTCGGGGGGCGTCGTCGATCAGGGCCATTTCGCCGATCATTGTGCCTTCTCCGCGTGATCCCAGAACATTGGCGTCCCCTTTACGGTTTTCGACCAGAATCTCGACACGGCCGCTTTCAATGATAAACGCACTATCACCCGGTTCGCCCTGTTTGATGATGGTTTCGCCTGCCTGATAGGTTTTTTTGTATTCGCTGTTCGACATTCTTTCACACGCTGAAATTGGTTCAGTACCTACTGTGGTCCGCTTCTTTTTGAAAATCAATTCTGATTATGGGTTTTCGCGCAATTCTGCTGAAAAAGAAGTGCTTGACAAAGATGTACCTAATTTTCTATGTTCCGTGCAGATTTTAAGCAAGGATAGCGAGATGAAGGTTTCTAACTCACTCAAAACATTGAAAAAACGCGACCGTAACAACCGCGTTATTCGTCGTCGTGGTCGTACATATGTGATTAATAAGAAAAATCCTCGCATGAAAGCGCGTCAGGGTTAATTGCGGGCATATTTCATAATTTCCCCAATATCTTATATCCATTGTTGATACAGTACCGAAAACGCAAAAGATTTGATGTCTTTTTGCGTTTTTCTTACTATAAACTAGAGATCGTACAACTTCTTTGGCGGTATAACCCGCGAGTTTAAGGCATAGCACATAATGTTTTCTGGTCTTTTTGGTTTCATGTCCGCCGATATGGCGATTGATTTGGGCACGGCAAACACTCTTGTTTACGTGAAAGATCAAGGCATCGTACTAAATGAGCCGTCCGTGGTGGCAATTGAAATGCATTACGGCAAGAAGAACGTATTGGCCGTTGGTAACGAAGCTAAACAGATGCTGGGCCGTACACCGGGCAGTATCTCTGCGACGCGCCCATTACGCGATGGCGTGATTGCCGACTTTGAAGTGACCGAAGCGATGATCAAATACTTCATCCGTAAAGTGCATAATCGCCGCTCCTTCGTATCCCCTAAAATGGTGATTTGTGTTCCGAGCGGCTCGACTGCGGTTGAGCAACGCGCGATTATCGAATCTGCGGAGAGCGCCGGTGCGCGCCGCGTCGAATTGATCGAGGAGCCTATGGCTGCAGCGATCGGCGCCGGTCTGCCCGTGACCGAGCCTTCCGGCTCTATGGTTGTTGATATCGGCGGCGGAACAACGGAAGTTGCCGTTATCTCTCTTGGCGGCATTGTCTATGCCCGTTCGGTCCGTGTCGGTGGTGACAAGATGGATGAGGCGATCATCGCCTATATCCGCCGTGTCCATAACCTGCTGATCGGTGAAAGTACGGCCGAGCGTATCAAGAAAGAAATCGGCTCTGCCTGTCCGCCTGCGGATGGCGAAGGCCGCAAGTTGGAAATTCGCGGCCGCGATCTTATGAACGGCGTGCCGAAAGAGATTATCGTGACCGAAAGACAGGTTTCTGAGGCCTTGGCCGAGCCTGTCGGACAGATTATTGAAGGCGTAAAAGTCGCTTTGGAGCATACAGCACCTGAACTGGCGGCTGATATTGTGGATAAAGGGATCGTCCTGACCGGTGGTGGTTCACTCCTGCGAAATCTGGACTTTGTTTTACGCCACGCAACGGGCTTGGCTGTAACCCTTGCTGACGACCCGCTTTCATGCGTTGCACTAGGTACGGGGCACGCTCTGGAAGAGCCAAAAGTTCTTCGAAATGTCCTGATCGGCTCTTACTAAATAGCTTGTGAGCTTTTTTCTCTATCTTATTTGTTTTTAAACGATTTTTTGCGTAACATTAAAGTTGAGGTTCATCATTTGATCCTTGTTTTGCGCAAACATAATCATAAGAGAAAGTAACGGTCTTGAAACGCCGTGGCCCAAAAATCAGAGGTAGACGCTCGACTGGAGTGATTTCCAGTGTGTTGTCCTTTCCGCTTTTCAATATGGTCGGTGCCTCCGGTTTCCTGATCTTTATGGCGGCCGTATTCATTTTCTGGGCGAGCCTCCAACCCCAAACATTCAGTTCATTGCGCGTCGGTCTGGCC
This sequence comes from uncultured Micavibrio sp., assembly GCA_964562515.1. Classification (GTDB taxonomy): domain Bacteria; phylum Pseudomonadota; class Alphaproteobacteria; order Micavibrionales; family Micavibrionaceae; genus TMED27. Next base: position 861 of record CAZLTT010000013.1, on the reverse strand, counting down.
GATGCGGCTGCGCCTGTAATCAATGTTGTCGCTACACCATTTCAAGAAGCGGCTGTGTTTGTCCGCGATGTGTCTGGCCTTGCCGCGTTACAGGCGGAAAACGCGCGCTTGCTACAGGAAAATGAAAAGCTCAGATCCTGGTATCATACCGCGCTGACGTTAGAGGCTGAAAACAAGTCCTTGCGGGATTTGATGAATGTGCAAGTCGAGGCACAACATACATATATCACCGCCCGTGTTTTAACTGACGGACAAAGTAACTTCGCCAAAAGCATTATCGTAACGGCCGGTTCCGAAGAAGGTGTGCGCAAAGGGCAAGCCGTTGTTTCCGGTGATGGCTTGGTTGGCCGCGTTGTCGAAGCGGGCGAAAAGACATCCAGAATATTGCTGCTCAATGATATTAATTCCCGTATTCCAGTAATCCTTGATAACAGCCGTCAGCACGCTGTGTTCGCAGGACAGAACAGTAAAAAAGGCGTTCTGGTGCACTTGCCACCGGAAAGTGAAATCGATAACGGTGCCCGTCTGACAACATCCGGTGTTGGCGGCGTCTTTCCGCCGGGAATTCCTGTCGGCGTCGTAGCCTTGAATGGCGAGCAGGTGTTGGTAAAGCCGAATGCTGATTTGAGCCGTCTGACCTATGTGCGTATAATCAACGTTCCGGATGACCCGAATTATCGTGAAGGCGCGTTGTTAGACCGCCCTTAAGAGTATGCTTGCTATGGCCCAGTTGGGATTTCTTGATCGCATGGAGATCACCGCACGCCTGAGTGTCCCTTATGCATTCATGGCTTTGCTGTTAATTCTCAGCCTTATTTCCGTTCCTTACCCGCTTGCTTTGGTGTTTGATGCACCGCTGCT
>CAZLTT010000012.1:23906-32534 GCA_964562515.1 uncultured Micavibrio sp. | reverse complement strand
GCGATGCAAATCGCGGCCGATATCTGCGTTTACACCAATGACAACGTCATCATAGAAAAGCTTTAACGCTCTCAAAGCCTTACTCAGTCTTATTTTCCATAGATTTTGTTGACATATTGTTAACGTTTTGTTAACTTATGGGAATTACGGACAAACGAAAACAGGTTTAGAACCTTTTTAATAGAGAGGTGAGCAATGGCTAGTCTCAACACAATTGAAGGCAAAGCAGTTCAAGCTGAGTTGCTAGAAGCACGCACAGGCATACAAGTCAAAGATATGCAGGGCATTCGCGCATGGCGCAATGACGATACCGGGAATTTCGGTGTCGAAATTCTGCATCCACATAAAACAGGCAGATTTGGCCGCGAACAAATGCAATGGCACCGCCTTTCCATGAAACCAAGAAGCGGCGACCCGCAGCTTTCATACGCAAAAATTCAGCAAATGGCAGCCGTTATGGACCCATTCCTGCGTGACAAGGATTTTGAGGCAGCACCTGAGCCAAAACCAAAAAAACAACGCAAACCAAAGAAGGCCGCAGCCGCTCAGCCTGAAAAAGGCCCGAACGACGACATTCTACCGTCATTCATGAGAAAAGGCGCCAAGACGATGGACGAACGCGTAGCCGAACACCAAGCTGCACAAGCGAAAAAAAGCCGCTTTAAATGGCCGGAATTCCTGAAGCCTAAAAACTGGAAATTCGGTAAAGGCAAGGACAACAAGGCCGACAAGTCAGAAAGAAAAGACCCGACTATGGGCGATGCGGCTAAAAACACACAACCCGAAGTAAATCCGGTTTTGCGTGATGAAAAAGCTTTGATCTCAGCGCTTGCCGACAAACTTGGCACGGCTCCTGAATATATCAGCAACATCACACTGACGCATGATCACGAAGACCCTTCTAAAGGTCACGCATTGAGCGTTACGATCGAACCACTCGAAGGTGTCACTGAAAACCCGAGCGTCAACGACATTTCATTAACCGAACTTCTTGGACACAAGCCCGAAGATCTGGATGTCAATGAATTCGCTCAAACTGTATTCAGAGCGGACCAACTGTCCAAGGCTAATGCGAAAACGAACGAACCAGCCCCACAGGACACACCTGCTGTAACTCCTGATCAAGCATTGCAGACGGTATCCAACTTCCCGAAAGAAATGGCTGAAGAATTGGGTGCAGGTGAAATTCCTGAAGACCAGATGCAGGCTTGGAAAGACCTAACCGGTGCCGGCCACTTATATTTGCGCGGTGCCGCGGCGCCATTAATCCGCATGGCCAATGGCAACCCGGATGCCACGAAAGCAAAATCCGCTATGGGTACCGTTGGATTTGCACAGACGAAACCTGGCGCTTTCCCCGGCGACCATGTAAGTGACATAGCACAGCTTGCTGCTAAAGCCTTAACTGCCGAAGCAGAAGGAAAGCCAGTCAGCGACGCACTGACGCAAGAAGAGCTCGCCTACATTGCGCAAGAAGTCGCACAGTTTTCCAACGGTATACAAGCCATGGCAACAATCGATGGCATGCCAGAGCATATTAAAGCTTATGTAGAACGTGTAGGTATTGTGAATGAACAGTTCCAAAAACTGGCCTCAAACGAACTTAAAGCTGCGCTTAAACCGGCAACTCCGGAAATCGTGGAGCCCGCTGATGGCAAAAAAGAAGACCAAAAGGCAGACACTGCGCCTGAGGCTCCTTCCCTTGATAATGCCGCACTTGCAGTTTCAATCATTTCGGACTTCCCGAAAGAAATGGCAGCATCTTTGGGAATAGAAATCACACAAGACACAAACGAAGCGTGGCGTGACTTCACGGGCTCCGGCCATCTGTATGTCAGAGGTGCTTGGGCAAGTCTGGAACGCATGCATAACGGTCAGCATAACGAAGCTGCCGCCAACGCTGCCATGGGTACGCTTGGATTTGCTGCTAAAGCGCCTGATAAATTCTTCGGCGAAAACGTGCCTGAAGTTGCGGCACTGGCTAGCAAAATTCTGGACGTGGAAAAAGCAGGCGGCACTGTTAAAGATGCCGTAACAGCAGAAGAACTCGCCTTCCTGAAAACAGAATTACAGAACTTTAGCGATGGCGTAGTCGAGAAGGTTTCAGCAGAAAACGCACCGATTTATGTAGCGCCTTATGCTGCAGTATTGAAAACAGCCAACGCGCATTATCAAAATCTCGCAAACACGTTGAAAGCCGAAATAACAGGACCAACAGTCGAGCCAAAAGCCGATGCAGAACCAGTTGTAGAAGCTGATCCTGTAGTGAAGCCAAAGCGTGAAACAGACATCATGAAAGCGGCAAATAAAGCATTGCTGGCACAAAAAGGAATCGACATTGATGACGTCCTTGATGCTGACCCGAACAAGGTATTCGCGCAAATCGATGCGCTTGACCTGAAAGCTGAAGGCACCAATTTTAAGTCTGTAGAAGACATCAAAACCGCTCTGAAGGACTTGAAAGCACACCGTGTAGCGGTGCGTGCCAAACATGAATTCAGTAGCGATAACGTCGCCGCTGCACAAAAACGTGAAGAGCGTGAAGCACCGTTCTATGACGCACTCGGAAAGCTGAATGGTAAAATTGACGCGATTAACGCTGATGATGTTGAAAGCATCTCAATTCCGCACAACACCGACCGTAAGAACCACCAAATTGTTGTGACATACAAAACTGACAGTGAAGCCGGTCCAAAGAGAGTGACAGTGCCCTATGCGGCAGCCACTGATGTTCATGGTGCTCACAAGGCGTTGGATATCGCTTTAATGAGACTTCGCGGTAAGTTCGGAAACGCGCATGATGATATTTGCCATGCCAACCAAAACTTTGTCCGCGAACAGGCCAAGAATGGCGGCGTACCAGAAGAGCACAAAATTGATATCGATCAGGCTGACGATCTTGGCGTTATCCATTTTGGTCAAATTCTGTACAAGCAAATCGGCCCTAAAAACATAAATAAAGCAGATTTGTTAGGTGCAAAATATGACGCTGAAGAAGGTACTCTGGACTTCGTCCACTTCGATGGCAGCTACGATAGCGTGAAAGTCAACGTGCACAATACAATCTTCAAAAGCGGTGAAGATATGGCTGAGGCCGTGAACAGAATGCTTGAAAACGAGCGCATGATCGCGGCGAATGCACGTTACAATGGCCCCGCCGCCGACGCTGCATAATCATCAACCACTTGATTTCATTTCTCGCTCCTTTATATGTGTCGGTGAATAACCGACACATATAGGCTTTTATGGCACTGAAAACCGACACACCTGACACATTTGAAATTCCTGCGTTCTCACCACGTGAAATCGTCAGCGAACTTGACCGCTTTATCATCGGGCAGTCCGACGCGAAAAAGGCCGTCGCCGTCGCCTTACGTAACCGTTGGCGCAGACAGCAGCTTGACCCTGACCTGCAAGAAGAAGTCTATCCGAAGAATATTCTCATGATCGGGCCAACAGGCGTTGGTAAAACCGAAATCGCACGCCGCCTTGCCAAACTGGCACAAGCCCCTTTCGTCAAGGTCGAAGCCACAAAATTCACAGAAGTCGGTTATGTCGGTAAGGACGTCGAATCGATTATCCGCGATCTAACGGAAAACGCTATTCACATGACGCGCGACAATATGCGCCGCACCGTTATGGCACAGGCAGAAGTATACGCGGAAGAACGCGTTCTGGATGCTCTGGTGGGTGAAACTGCCGGCGAAGGAACACGCAAAAATTTCCGCGATAAGCTGCGCAGCGGCGAGCTGAACGATCGGGAAATCGAAGTCGATATCATCGATAATTCCAACCCCATGGGCGGCATGATGGATATTCCCGGTATGCCGGGCGCATCAATGAGCATGGTCAACATGAATGATCTGTTTGGCAAAGCTTTTGGTGACCGCACAAAGAAAAAGAAAATGCGCGTAGATGAAAGCTATGACATCCTCATGCGCGACGAAGCAGATAAACTGCTGGACGAAGAAAAAGTCGTTGAAAGCGCAATCAATCTGGTCGAGCAAAACGGCATCGTTTTCCTCGATGAAATCGATAAAATTGCAGCCCGCCAGGACGTTCGCGGCGGCGATGTTTCCCGCGAAGGTGTGCAGCGTGACCTGCTTCCGATGATCGAAGGCACAACCGTCACAACCAAACATGGTCCTGTCAAAACCGATCATATTCTGTTTATCGCATCAGGCGCTTTCCATTACGCAAAACCTTCGGACTTACTTGCCGAACTGCAAGGTCGTCTGCCGATCCGTGTAGAGCTTCGTGCCCTGACGGAAGCTGATTTCAAATGTATCCTTAAAGACACAGAAGCGAGCTTGATCAAGCAATACACTGCGCTGATCGGCACTGAAAAAGTCACATTGGAATTCGAAGAAGAGGCGATCGATGAAATTTCGCGCTTATCATTCGAGGTCAATGAGAATGTAGAGAATATCGGTGCACGCCGCCTTCATACAGTCATGGAAAAACTGCTTGAAGAAATCAGCTTCACAGCCTCCGATCGGGGTGGTGAAACAGTGACTATCACTGCCGATTATGTCCGTGAGCATGTCGAGGAACTGGTTAAGTCCGCTGACTTGAGCAAGTTTATCCTCTAGGCCCGATTAGGCATCGTAATCATCATAGTCATTGCGATCCCACGTTGACGGATCTTCAGGATCATATTCAGGCGCTTCATCTTCTGGGCGCATAGCGCGCTCATAGGAAGCGCAATAAACCGGCTCGTCTTCCATTTTGGTTTCAAAATTCGCCGAAATCGCTGACACATGATCGCCTTTACGAATATGCACCATGATAAGCTTGTCATGACGGCCGTCCTGATTAACGCCGATTTCTTGTTGAAACTCAGGTCTGTTGGCAAAGCTTACATCAAGCGCCGAATAACCCTGCATAGCGACCTTATCTCCACGCAATAACGCCTCCGCCGCCTTTTCATCCGTCGTCGCAATCAACAAACGATAACCCTGTACGTTTCCATCTGCATCCATACCAATTCGGATCTGCTCGGGAATAACAAATGTATAGCCCGCAAAATTCTCAACAACGTGCGCATTTTCAGTATCGGCGGTAACAACTGCGGACATGCTTAAACCGAGCTTTTCACGCATTTGTGTTAAGCGGGCAAGACCTTCCCAATCTTCACCGGCCACCATTTCGGATAATGGCAAAGCCTTACTTTGTGAAATCACATCAATGCTTTCATAGACACTTTCAGGGTCATCCATCGTACGGATCATCGCGATCATCGATGCCGCCTCTCTCGCGGTCTTTACCGAATATGTCGCCTCATAGCTTTTTGGTTGAATAGCATCCACCATGGCTAAACGCTTACGCATCTGGGCATGCGTTTCATCATGGCGTTTCAGAGCCACATCCTGATGCTCCTCAGCATAACGTGGTTGGCGATCACCATTCATAAAATTCCAGTTTAGGCGTTTCTTGCCGTCCGTATTCAAAAATTCCAGCATCTTGAACGCGCGCGTACGTACACCCACATCTTCATGGCCGAACGGACACTCATCTTTATGATCTTTCAAACTTTTACTGCGGAAATGGCGCTGACCGTCAAAGGTGCCCTGAATTTTATATTGTCCGCCTTCTTCATCTTTTGAGCCAGCCGCAAGCAGCTTCGCTAAACAGCACGGACAACCAATTTTATCCTTATGGCTACTTTCATCATATTCTGACGGAGAAATAGTAGCGCCTGTGGGGTTACCGTCCTCATCGAGAACAGGCACACGCGGAAACTTCAGCTTGCTATGACGATTTTGTTCCTCATAAGCAGCTGCATTAAAGCCTTCAATATTGTCGTCGTGTTCTGGCATTCTTTTTCACCGTAATATTGAGCCTAGAATGTACCGATTTTTAATAATTATGTCAAATTATTGAGGCGCTTAGGCACATGCTCAAAACAACGGTATTTGTGGGCTTGGCTCTTGCCAACTTGTGACCTGCTCCGGACGGTAAATTTTAATCTCGGCACGCCCATCATCACGCAACCCTGCTAGCCCATATGCAAGCACACGATCGCCACTGCCACGCCCTTTTGGATGGAACAACCGCTCTAAATGCTCTGCTGCCGCTTCATTCTGCGCCGCGAACATAACCACAAGCTTGCCGCTTGGATGGCTGGGCATGTTCCAACCCTCCCAAAAACGCGGAATACGGTTCGGCAAAAGCGATGCTATCACTTGCCCAGCCCCCTTTTCCTGTCGCGCACGCTCCTGACAATGCGCGGTCACGGCCTTATTCGAATTCAGGAACATCTCATTCAGGCTTTGCGGGCCATCAGGCGTACCCAACAACTTTTCATTCCATTTATCAGGATCATGGCGATGTTTAATGATAAAGGCCGCTATGTCGTTAATTGAGCTAAGGGCCGGAGCTTTAGTGGCTGGCCTAATCGCACGGGCATCGACACGACCGTCCTCAACCGGCCCAAACACCTCGGCATCTTGTCTAACACCGCGAATACGACGTGGCGGCATGGTAATAATGTCATTGGTCGGTATGGAGATAGTATGAAGCTGCTTATCGAGTTCGCGACGACGCTCATCGATTTCATCGCCCGATACATGCGCCTTGGGTTCAAACGGCGTGTAACGGTTTGCAAATTTACAATCATCAAGATGGTCCAGCCCGTCATGTCGCTTGTTAAAACTCGCGGGACGGTGCATGACCTCCTTTTCGCCCAAATAGTTCTTATAGGGACGATCATGCGCACGTACACCCTGATGCCGTGACAAATGCCCCTTTTCAACACAACACGGACAATATAGTCGATGCGCCCCGTTCTTTATCCAGTCAGGTTGGTTTGAACCATCCCGCGCTTGAATATACTCTTCGGCTCTGATTTTGCGCATAGCCCGACGGTCCGCAGGATTGCCCAGATCGGGATCACGGTCCACGCCATCCGGCGACACAAACAGCATCGCCTCGGCTATCGGCACATTCACAACATGCATACGCATCTTTCCATATGGTTGGTGTGCAGACGTTCTATAACAATTTATAGATTATGCCAAAGAAAATACGATTTAACGCTTACGGCGAAGTAACACGTACAGCGCGCCATCCCCGCCATGCTGTGGTTTCGCGCGGGTTGATTGCAACACAAGCGATCTATTCGGGGGTTCATTTAACCATTGTGGTACAGACTGCTTCAACACGCCTTGCCCACTGCTTAAAGGATCTCTGCGGCCATCCGCGCCAGCACCTTTACCGGTTATGACCAGCACGCACCGACTACCCGCTACAAATTGTGCATGAATAAAACGGCTGAGTGCTGCTTGCGCATCTACACGCGTCAAACCATGCAGATCCAAGCGCGCATCTATTGGCATCTGCCCCTTGCGCAATCGCTCCGCTGTACGATGATCCAGATCACGCCCGCTCTCTTGCTGTACCGGCTGTGGGTGGAGTTTTTTACCGCGCGGAACTGGTACAGATCCAGCCTTAGACCTCTTTTTTGCAGGTGTACGTGCCTGATGATCTCCGTCCTCATCGTCTTCGACTATGGACAACGGCTTTTCTATCGGTTTGATATCCTTGGTGATTTCGGACCACAAACCCGCATCTTCATCATCTTTATTGTCAAAATCATCATTCATCGGCTACATAACGCTTTTCTTGCATATCCGCGCCATATCTGGCATGAAACCTGCACATTTGCTACAATAATATTAAGAATTTTAAGGCCCAAAGCCATGTTTTATTCGATAGGCAATATTTTTACGCGAGAACCGCGTCAAGCAGAACACACCGATACGCGTCAGGCGATCCAACGCCATGACCCTGATTTTCAGCGCTCAAAAGACGACCAACACGAAGACACTGGCGAAGAATTCGGAGAGAATTTTGCTTTTGTTTCCGTATCTGCACTCATCCTATTCCTGCAAAACTTCGTTAAAGAACATAGCCGCGAAGAGCAGTTCAAAGACGCCGCGCAGGCTCTTTCTAAACTCAACGATGAAAAAGACGTACACCCGGAAGAGCCACACCAGCGCGCGCCAGCCAATCCGCAGGCCGCTAAAGCCGCCAATGCATACCAAACTATGGCGCAAGCCAACAAGCAGAATGAAATTTTGATCGAAACGACGGATACCGCACAAGGGCCAAGCCTTGACCTTAGCAATCAAGACCTGCGCTCAATCTACGCCCTTATTGAGGATTTAAACGCCTTAAGCGAACAAAACGTCGAGACACTCAAAATCGAGCGGGCGGAAACCTTCATGGATAGCCTTAAAGCAGCCGTTCAAAGGGCAAAAGCTACCCTTTAATCGCATATCCGTTTTCAGTGGTAATGACCAATTCCGGCGCGGCCGGGTCGTCTTCGACTTTTTGCCGTAACCGATAAATATGTGTCTCCAACGTATGCGTCTCAACATCTTCCGCATACTCCCAGACAGCCTTGAGCAAGTCCTCCTTCGACATCTCCTGATGTATATTCAAAAATCGAAGAATCGCCGTTTCCTTCTCGGTCAGCTTCAACTCATGGCCATCGGGTTTTGTCAGGGTGGAATACGCGACATTGAGCAACCATTTGCCGAAAACAATCTCTTCCGCTGTTTCTGACAAGGCTGATTTCGTCAACGCGGCGACAGTGTCAATAATATGGCCGACACGTACAGGCTT
>CAZLTT010000012.1:0-23806 GCA_964562515.1 uncultured Micavibrio sp. | reverse complement strand
ACTCTGTTTTCTAGGGTTTTTACGTACATAAACTGGCATACACCTTGCAAAGCCTTATTCAGGACGGTTTTTAAGGAGACAAATGCATGAAAATGAACGGATTATATAGCGCCCTACAACACAGCCACGCTGTGGCCGCGCCCAACAAATCTGCGGCTACGCAATCCGTTCGTAACGAAAAAGTCCTGCACATGGTCAAAAGCGAGCGTATGGGCGGCACTATTCCCGTTTGGAAATCAAAACCCGCCTCCGAAATTAAGGACACCACAACCGGCTTTGAAACCGCACTCACATCCGCGCTCAACGGTGATGACGCAAACTTGAACGCACTATCGATTACGCCTGAACCAGAAGTGGATCAGGATGGCAAACCATTCAGCTTTGGCGACCTCGTGGACATGGCTAACCCCCTCCATCACATTCCTGTCGTCAATTATGCCTATCGCGGAATAACAGGTGATCAGATACGACCAATCAGTCAGATTGTTGGCGGCGCACTCTATGGCGGCCCTCTCGGCGCGGCCAGTGGCGTAGCAAATGCCGTGATACAGGAAGAAACAGGCAAAGATATCGGTGAAAACGCCATCGCCATGGTGTTTAAAAACGATACTCCAGAAGCTGTAGAATTTAACGACCAACCACAGGAAGAAAATCTTCCGACAAGCTTATTGGCCTTTACCAGCGCCCCCGAGCAAAGAACATCAAAACCAACAATCTACAGGGCCAGCCAAGAGCAACTTTATCCGGATATTGACGATATACCCACATACCGTGAGCCGATTACCGAATTACTCCTCAACACCAAGCTTTAATCACGTTCCCCGAAAACACCCGTGCCAACGCGCACATGTGTAGCGCCAAGCTTAATCGCTTCTTTGTAATCTGCGCTCATCCCCATACTCAGCTTTTCCAAACCCAACTGCCCCGCAAGCTTTTGCAATAGCGCAAAATGAAGCGCCGGCGGCTCATCAACGGGCGGAATGCACATCAGGCCAACAATTTTCAGGCCGCATTCATAGTAACAAAAATCGTAGAATTCCTTGAGCCGCGCAGGTGTCACACCTGATTTTTGCTCTTCCTCACCTGTATTAACCTGAATAAAACACGGCAGATCCCGCCCCTGTTTAGCCATCTCCTGAGATAATGCTTTTGCAATTTTCTCACGATCCAGCGTTTCAATGACATCAAACAACGCCACCGCATCGGCAGACTTATTGCTCTGAAGCGGCCCGATAAGATGCAAAACCAGATCATCATATTGCGCGCGTCGTTCCGTCCAACGCCCTTGCGCTTCCTGCACGCGGTTTTCGCCGAATACACGGTGTCCGGCAGCTAATGCCTCTTCGATACGTTCTTCAGGTTGTTTTTTACTGACCGCGACAAGCTGAATGTCATCAGGATTACGGTCCGCATCCTCTGCTGCCGCTTGGATGTCGTTTTGGATATCTTGGATATTTTCGGCAATGCTCATACTTTATGTTGTACGCAGCTTGAGCACAAAAGAAAAGAGCCTCCCGTTTGGGAGGCTCTCATCGAATTCTTTACAGTTCAACTGATTAGAAGTTGATTTGTGTACCAACTGTTACGTATGTAGCATCAACTTCGTTACCGCCGTCACCGTCGATACCTGTTTGATCATGCTCAACATAACCGATAGAACCACGAAGTGTCATACCAGGGCCGTATGTGTATACAACACCACCGGAATAACGCTGTGTGTCAAGGTCACGAACTGTGAATGTGTTGTCTTGGTCATAGTAAGACGCACCGATTTTGAAAGGACCTGTTGTGTAGTCAACACCAACAACAATTGTCTCTTCATCATCTGTAGTAGGTGAGCTATCAACAGCACCGTTGTCTTCTACGTATACAGCACCAACACCGATTGGACCGAAGTCAAGGTCCAAACCAACGTTCCACTGTTCGCGGTCGTCAGTTGTACCTGTACCGTTTGTGTCGTCTTCTTGGTCACCGTGTGAGTAACCAGCACCAGCGATTACGCCAACGCCTTCGAACTGACCTTCATAACGGATAGCAAGTTCGTATGTAGCACCGATTGTGTCATCAACGTCATCTGTACCGATACCGTTTTCGTTAGCGAAGTCAGTGTCAGGTGAGAAAGACACACCACCTTGGAAACCATTCATGATTGGTGTCAGGTATGTGAATTTGTCAGATTTACCAGAAGCATCAGCATCGTAGTCGATACCACCGGAGTTGTTTGCACCAAGAACTACACCTGTTGCCAATGTACCAGCGGCTTGTGTACCACCAGCAAGAAGAACGCCGTAGTTAACTGGGTTTACGAACTGACGGATACCGTCGATGTTTGAGTCTGCAGAAGGAGCAGCAACCTGCAAGAGGTACTGTGCACCATCTTCAGCACCGAAGTTTACGCGACCCCAGCCACCGCTGAAGTAAGCATAAGATTCGTCAACTTCGAAAGAGTCGTTTGAGTTTTCAACGTCTGTGTCGGCTTCCAAGTGAGCACCGATTGTCAGACCGTTATCCAATGTTGTTTCGCCACCGAAGTGAATTTCAGTGTTACGGATGATGTCGAAGTCATTAACTTCTGTACCAGTTGACAGTTCATCCTGATCTACGAATGCACCGTAACCTTTGAAGTAACCACCGAGCTCAAGTTCAACTTGAGCAGCAGCAGGTGTAGCAACCATGGCTACAGCAACAGCAGCTGTGCTTAAAAGTACTTTTTTCATTATCATTCCTCCAATTTTTAAACAGATGATAATTTGTGTTGAATAAACGGTTTAGTTCTTAAACCTGATAAGACGCCCATATACTATGGACACACTAAATAGACCCGAATTAGAGGTTCAATTCAAAGCCAAGCACAGTTTTTTCAAAAAAAAATCAAACGCGTTGCAAAAATGCAACACTGGCCTTTTTGGCCCTATAAACGAATATATTGCATAAGCGTGGCCCAACGGCGCTACAGTCTTGAGCGCGCCGCGCAGCCATGCTAGGACAACAGAACGTAATTAAATGAGGTTATACAAAATATGCGTCCGTCATTGAAAACAGCCATTTTGTGCGCAGGTGCATCCCTAACACTTTTAGCCTGTAGCAGCGACAGCGGTCTTAATACAGAAGCCAAATACCCGACCGGCGCTCCGCGTACCGGAACGGACGCTAACGATATTTACAGTAAGCCTGACAGCATCTTCGGAAAAGACGGCCTGTCATGGGGCGGCAAAAAAGGCGAGGAAGAGACCGGAGACAGTATCACCGTTAACTCCTATTTATGGCGTGCCTCACTGGACACTGTATCCTTTATGCCACTCGCCAGCGCAGATCCGTTCGGCGGCGTCATTCTTACAGATTGGTATAGCCCTGAAGGCGTTACAGACGAGCGTTTCAAGCTGAATGTCTTTATTCTAAGCAAGCAGCTCCGCTCTGATGGTATCGAAGTGCGTGTCTTTAAGCAGCAAAAACGCGGCAACAATTGGGTGGATGTCGATCCGGCTCCTGAAACTTCGCGTCAATTGGAAGACTCTATTTTGACACGCGCACGTCAGCTACGTATTGCCAAGGCTGACGACTAGCGCTACAAAACTGTCATGAGCGCAGAAAACCAACACGAAAAATACAATATTAAAGAAGCCGAAGCCAAATGGCGGAAGGTTTGGGATGAGCAAAAATGCTTCGAGGTCACAGAAGACCCTTCGAAGGAAAAATATTACGTCCTGGCCATGCTGCCCTACCCCAGCGGCCGTATCCATGTCGGGCATGTGCGCAACTACACACTTTCCGACGTGGTCGCACGTTACAAAAAAGCCAAAGGCTTTAATGTGTTGAACCCTATGGGCTGGGATGCTCTTGGGCTCCCTGCCGAAAACGCAGCAATGGAGCGCGGCTCTCACCCTGCGGACTGGACATACTCCAATATTGACGACATGAAACGTCAGCTCAAATCCATGGGGCTCGCGCTTGATTGGTCAAGAGAAGTCGCGACCTGCGATGCCTCTTATTATAAGCATGAACAAAAAATGTTCCTCGATTTCATGGAAAAAGGCCTCGCCTACCGCAAAGAATCGGTTGTGAACTGGGACCCTGTCGACAATACCGTTTTGGCTAACGAACAGGTTGTCGACGGCAAGGGCTGGCGTACAGGTGCCCCCGTAGAGCGCCGCACACTCTCACAATGGTTCTTGAAAATCACACACTACGCTGATGAGCTTCTCGATGCCCTGAAAGAGCTGCCGCGCTGGCCTGAAAAAGTCCGCATCATGCAGGAAAACTGGATCGGAAAATCCCAAGGCCTGCAATTCAAATGGGACATTGAAGGTCGTGATGAAGAAATCGAAGTATTCACCACCCGCCCGGATACCTTATTCGGCGCATCTTTCCTTGCTCTTGCACCTGACCACCCGCTTTCAAAGGAATTGGCCGGAGATCAGGATGGTTTCGAAGACTTCCTCAAAGAATGTCAAAGCGTCGGCACATCCGAAGAAGCCATCGCCCAAGCCGAGAAAATCGGCTTCGATACAGGTTTCAAAGCTACAAACCCGCTGCTGCCCGGTCAGGAATTCCCGATCTATATCGCGAACTTTATCCTGATGGATTACGGAACAGGCGCGATTTTTGGCGTCCCCGCACACGACCAGCGTGACTGGGACTTTGCCAAAAAATACGACCTGCCGATCAAGGAAGTCATTTCAGGCGGCGAAAAACCCGTCGACGAAGAACCATATACAGGACCGGGCAAAACCGTAAATTCTGAATGGTTGGACGGCAAAGAAATTGAGGACGCCAAAGCGCTCGTCATCCAGAAAGCCGAAGAGGCCAATAACGGTTTCGGCACAACACAATACCGTCTGCGTGACTGGGGTGTTTCACGTCAACGTTACTGGGGTTGTCCCGTTCCGGTTGTATACCGCGAATCCGATGGCGCATGCATCCCTGTGCCCGCAGATCAGCTTCCGGTCGAACTGCCTAAGGACATTGACTACGACGAACCGGGCAACCCGCTGGATCGCCACCCGACATGGAAATACACAAAATGTCCGGAAACCGGTGAGCCCGCGATCCGTGAAACCGATACAATGGATACATTTTTCGAGAGTAGCTGGTATCAATTCCGTTACTGCGATGCGCATAACGAAGACATCGGCTTTGACCGCGACAAAGTGAATTACTGGGCGCCTGTAGACCAGTATATTGGCGGTGTTGAGCACGCCGTTCTTCACCTTCTTTACGCCCGTTTCTTCACCAAAGCGTTGCGCGATTGTGGCTATCTGGACTTCGACGAGCCATTTAAGGGCCTGTTCACCCAAGGCATGGTCACACATGAAACATATCAGGATGAAAAAGGCGACTGGGTCTTCCCTGCCGATTTCGAATCCATGAGCGATACGGATAAAGAAAAAATCAAAGTCGGCCCATCGATCAAAATGTCCAAGTCGAAGAAAAACGTTATCGACCCTGAAGACATCTTGAAAACTTACGGTGCGGATGCTGCCCGCCTTTTCATCCTATCCGACTCCCCGCCTGAGCGTGATCTGGAATGGACCGAAAGCGGGATCGAAGGCGCATGGAAATTTGTGAACAAACTTCACCGCATGGTCGTCGATTACAAACATTTCATCCCAGCCGATGACATGGAAAAGCCAAAACATTTCGCCGACGATGTTCTGGAATTACGCCGTGCCGCCCATAAAACAGCTGCAGGTGTTGCCAAAGACATCGAAGACTTTGCAATGAACAAGGCCGTCGCCCGCATCCGCGAACTTTCCAACACTATTCTGCATCCGCAACAGGCCGAAGCCTTCGTCAAATTGGATGGCGGCGCTTGGGCAACCAAAGAAGCTTTGGAAATTCTGATCAAAGTTTTCAACCCGATGATGCCGCATCTGGCCGAAGAACTCTGGAATGCGCTCGGTCACGATACCTTACTGGCTGATGAATCATGGCCAGAAGTTGATGAAAGTCTGCTCGTTGACGACACAGTCACCGTCGGTGTCCAAGTCAACGGCAAACGCCGCGCGGAAATCACTTTACCCGCTGACGCAACCGAGGATATTGCCCGTGAAGTCGCATTGTCAGAGCACAATGTCGAAAAATTCATCGAGGGCAAGGAAATCCGAAAGTTCATCTACGTCCCCGGTAAAATCGTCAACGTCGTTGCAGCTTAAGCCATAACGCATAATTTACTTCCCTTTTTGCGGCAAACTCTGTAGAACCTGCCGTTGAAGACGAACAGCCATCTGAACGGATACGAAATGACTAAAGAATTACGCAACATTGCGATCATCGCACACGTTGACCACGGCAAAACAACGCTTATCGACTCCATGATGAAGCAAAGCGGTATGTTCCGCGAAAATCAGGCCGTTGAAGAACGTGCAATGGACTCTGGCGACCTCGAAAAAGAACGCGGTATCACAATTCTAGCCAAACCCACATCCATTCAATGGGGTGAAACACGCATCAACATTATCGACACGCCCGGTCACGCCGACTTCGGTGGTGAGGTCGAGCGCGTCCTGCACATGGCCGATGGCGTTATCTTGCTGACCGACGCTGCCGAAGGCCCAATGCCGCAGACGAAATTCGTGCTTGGTAAAGCATTGGCACAAGGCCTTCGCCCGATCGTGATCATCAACAAGGTTGACCGTCCCGACGGCCGCCCTGAAGAAGTTGTTGATGAAGTTTTCGATCTATTCGTCTCTCTCGATGCAAACGACGAGCAGCTAGACTTCCCGATCATGTATGCATCAGGTCGTGATGGCTGGTGCGTAAAAGAACTGGATGACCCGCGTGAAAATCTACACCCTCTGCTTGATCTGGTTCTTGAACATGTACCAGCGCCGCAAGGTGATAAAGAAGCGCCATTCGCGATGCTGGCTACCCTGCTCGATTCCGACCCATTCCTTGGCCGTTGTCTGACGGGCCGCGTTATTCAGGGCTCCGCCAAAGTTAATGACACTGTAAAAGCAATCGGTCTGGACGGTAGCACCGTTGAAAACGGACGCCTGACCAAATTGCTGACCTTTGACGGTACGGAGCGCGTGCCTGTTGATCAGGTCAATGTCGGCGACATTATCTGTATTGCCGGCCTGACTAAGGCATCCGTGGCCGACACAATCGGCGCTCCTGCTTTGGAAACACCGGTTGAATCCACACCGATCGACCCGCCGACAATGGCTGTCATGATCACCGTGAACGATTCGCCTTTCGCCGGACAGGAAGGCAAAAAAGTCACATCCACCATGATCCGCGAACGCCTGATGGCAGAAGCAGAAGTGAATGTTGCGATTACATTCAAGGAAAGTGAAAACAAAGACGCGTTTGAAATCGGTGGCCGCGGCGAATTACAGCTCGGCGTTCTGATCGAGCAAATGCGCCGCGAAGGCTTCGAGCTAACCGTGTCCAGACCAAAAGTGCTGTACAAAGAAATTAACGGCGAGCGCCAAGAACCGATCGAAGAAGTCACTATCGACGTTGATGAAGAATATTCCTCAACCGTCGTCGATAAAATGAACCGCCGTAAAGCCGAGATGACCGATATGCGATCTTCCGGTGCAGGTAAAACACGTATTACGTTCCTTGCGCCGTCACGCGGTCTGATCGGATATCAATCCCAATTCATGACCGATACACGCGGTACAGGTGTCTTTAACCGTGTCTTCCATTCTTATGCGCCATATAAAGGCGACATCCCCCAGCGCACAAAAGGTACGTTGATATCAATGGAACAAGGTACAGCGGTCGCTTACGCGATTTTCAACCTGCAGGATCGCGGTGTGATGTTTGTCGAACACCAGACACCTGTCTATCAGGGCATGATCGTTGGCGAGCACAGCCGCGAAAACGACCTTGAGGTTAACGTCCTGAAAGGGAAAAAACTGACCAACGTCCGCGCCAGCGGAACTGACGATGCAGTAACATTGACCCCACCACGTAAAATGTCTCTCGAAGACATGATGGCCTACATCAATGATGACGAACTGTTGGAAGTCACACCGACAAGCCTGCGCCTGCGCAAATACCACCTTTGCCCGCATGAGCGCAAAAAAGCGGCCCGCGCAGCAGCAGGTTAAGTCCAATGAAAGCCCCCGACGTCATCATTATCGGTGCGGGGGCAGCAGGATTGATGTGCGCTATCGAAGCGGGCAAGCGCGGCCGCAAAGTCTGGCTGATTGACCACGCGAAAAAGACAGCCGAAAAAATCAGAATCTCGGGCGGCGGGCGATGTAATTTCACCAATCTGCACACCCGCCCAGAATCTTTCCTGTCCAACAATCCGCATTTCTGCAAATCAGCCCTGAGCCAATACACACAACACGACTTCATTGCGCTCGTTGAAAAACACGGCATTACTTACCATGAAAAGAACCCTGAAAACGAATTGGGGCAACTTTTCTGTGACGGTTCTTCGCAACAAATCATCGACATGTTGCTGCAGGAATGCGAAGAGGCTGGCGTTGTTTATGAGAACGAAGTCACCGTCGAGCATATCGAGAAGAAAGATGATGGCTATAGCATCAAAACTTCCCGCTACGGAAAAACAGCCACAACAACATGCGAATCCTTGGTTATCGCTACAGGCGGTCTTTCTATCCCAAAAATCGGCGCTACACGCTTCGGATATGACATTGCCATCCAATTCGGCATCAACGTCCTCGATACTGTCCCTGCACTTGTACCTTTTACATTCCAGTCCGCTATTCTGGAACGCTGCAAAGCCTTAAGCGGTTTATCCGTCGATGCCATCGTCTCACACGAAAAAACATCTTTCCGTGAAGGCTTGCTGTTCACCCATCGCGGGCTTAGCGGCCCATCTATCCTGCAAATTTCCTCCTATTGGAAAGAAGGTGACGAGATTGAAATCAACCTCGCACCAGACACCGATATGCTCACGTTTTTTAAAGAGCGCCGCGAAACAAACCCGAAGCAAGACATTGAAACCGCCCTCTCCCACATTCTTCCCAATCGACTGGCGACAAGCATATGCGAGGATCAGGGCATTGTCGGCCGTCTCACCGAACTGGGGAATAAGAAAATCGAAAAGCTCGCCGCCGCCGTCAATCACTGGCGCGTAAAGCCTGCAGGAACAGAAGGATACCGTACAGCCGAAGTCACCCTGCATGGCGTTGACACAGATGAATTATCATCCAAGACTATGGAATCGAAAAAGCAACCCGGCCTGTATTTCATCGGCGAAGTCATCGACGTAACAGGCCATCTGGGGGGATATAATTTCCAATGGGCATGGTCCTCAGGCTATGTCGCCGGACAAAATGTATAAAAGGATCACATGACAAAAATTTACGGCATTAAAAACTGCGACACGATGAAAAAAGCCTTCAAGTGGCTCGATGAACATAATATCGACTTCACATTCCACGATTACAAAAAAGACGGTCTGGATGAAACCGCCCTTAAACAAGCCATTGATGAACATGGCTGGGAAACGGCAATTAACAAACGCGGGACAACATGGCGCCAACTTCCGTCTGAGATACAAGATGCCATGAACCCAGACAAAGCTGTCGAGATTGCCAATGAAAATCCGTCCATCGTAAAACGCCCCCTACTTCTTCATAACGGCAAAAGCTTTTTAGGCTTCAAAGCCGATGAATATGAGGCTATCTTCAACACATGAGAATTCTGCTCGCCCTATCTGTATTGCTTATCTCCGCTTGCGGCTTTCATCCCGTTTACGGCGTCAATAAATATACCGCTGTTGGTGTTGAGGAGTATTTCTCCAACATCGCAATCAGCAACATTCCGGATCGCGAAGGCCAGTACTTGCGCAATAAACTCATCGATCGTTTCTACCGCAACGGTCGCCCGACACAGCCGCAATACACGCTGACCATCACACCGATACAAGAATATGAACGCGACCTCGACATCACCGTTGATTCCGACACTACGCGCGGGCAATTACGCCTGACCACAACGATGAAGCTGACAGATACGAACGGTGAAGAGCTGCTCGACAGAAATCTAAGAGCAATCGCGAGCTTTAACATCATTGAAAGCGAATTTGCCAACCGTGTTTCCGAACAGGATACACGCGAAAATCTGCTCAATGATCTTGCGCGACAAATTGAAACGCACATCGCGCTGTATTTCAAAAATCAGCATTAGCAAATATTCCATAAATACGTGTTGACACCTTACGTAGTTCGGGTCTATAACGCCTGAACTTCGTGGGATTTGATGGAAAACAGCTTGCACCACGTTAAAAAAGCTAAAGCGCCACGGCTCGCGCAGAGCCGGCCTTTTGAAGTCTTTCAAAAGATCGAACAGCGCCCGCCCGTGGTCTCCATATTTTGGAAACCTGGCGGGACGTAGATCAAAAACCCTACATCTCCGACAGATTATGAAACTGCCCCGCATTGCGTGGCCTGAAGCTACTGGAGTATTTGAAAGATGAAACTGGATAAAGAGGCAATTCACCCGCTCGTTAAACAACCAACCGAAGTCAGCATGGCATCTCGTGATGCGATTATCGCGGCATATCATGACAAAATCACAGCGCTGACTGACGTTTTTCAGACATCACACGATCTGTGGCGCCCGCCTGTTCCCGTGACTTTGTATTACTACAGTGACAATGGCGGCCGCCTTGATGACACCGCACCTAAGGAAATCCAGCGCTTCCTGAACGACAGCGCCAATGCAGTATCCGTTCTTTCCGGCATTGAAGCCCCGAAAATCGAACAAGCCAACACCCCTGCACAAGCCTGGGTTCAAGGCGGTTTCGATCTGGCGCAAACAACACGCCACGGCATGAGCGGCGTTGGGAATGTAACATTCCTCAATTGCGCGCCACGTATCGATGAACGCGGCCAGAACGGCAACAAAACCAATAAAGGCGAACCGGTCTATGTCGGTATCCTGCCAAACGGCCATGTCGTATCAGCCAACTCCCGCTATAATTTTACATTCTTCCGCGACGCCATTGAAAACGGCGAAATGGAAGTCTTCGCCGCTGCCGTACAACCGGACGGCACGCAATTCCGCTCCCGCGACACATTCCCGATGCACAGCGTCTTGTTGGCCAACCAACTGACCCAGAACATCGACAAGTGGAAACCAAATATGAGCATTGAAGAACGCAGAGAGCTTCTTGCTGCTACAGGTTATGTTGATCTGGACGCGCCTTTGAAGGCCGAAGACATTCCGCAGCTTGAGCAGTTCTCCGTCGCGCATATCGATGTGCACGGTAACGTCAAACTCAACACACGCGTCAGCGAAGTTGATCCGGCTATTATCGACCAACTCAAAGCTGAACCGTTCAAGATCCAGATCAATGGTAAAACGCTCGATGCACGCTTCACAGAACGCATGTTTGATCGCGCTGAAGGCGAAGCAGGCTTTTCCGTCGGTTCTTCAGGACGCGACTGGCAAGGCGCTGTAAATCATGATGGCTTTATCGAGCTGAGCATTATCGGCGGCGATGCGGCCGAAGCGTTCGAAATCGAAGCCGGACAGTTCAAAAAACCAATCGAACTGACCATTCCCGGGATCATTGCACGCAATGACAATGCCCGTAACGGCGAAACACCTGTGCTTGCAGTCAGCGGTGCAGACGCTCTTGAGGCTAGACAATAAATCCCCATCGGAGACGGTTTAAAACAATGACAATCCATGTAAGACCTCAGGAATTTGCAATTGCCGCCCTGACTTCAGAAGGCTTGGATATTCAAGCCATCAATGATGTGACCTCAAGCCTTCGCCCTATGCGCATTGCCGTGGTCAACCTTATGGGTGATCCCGAAAAAGCATTGATCGATGATTTGCGGGCCTATGGTGAAACCGGCTTTTCCGGTAGCGCCCAATTCGATTCCTTCTCTCCTGACAGTAGATTGGTCGAGGCTCGCAACATAACGCAAAGCGCAGAAACTGACGCCGATAGAGCATTGGAAAAATTTAAGCGCGCGGAATACCGTCTCAATAATCATGACGGTTTTTCAACACTTATGGAGAATTTAGCCGAATATGACGGCGTTATTCTTACTGGATTCCCGCGTGAAGAAGCCGAGCTTGTTCAAAAATCAGACGCAAGCCCGAATGGAGTATCATTCTACAGCGAATTCACAGATCTATTGGACGCGCTGCGCGAAGAAGATGTCCCTACTCTCGCAACCTGTTGGTCTGCTCACGTTGCCTTGAAACACTTCCACGGCGTTGAGCGTGCCTATCGCGACAATAAAACAACGGGTGTATTCCCTGTAAACGTCCATCACGGAGTATCACAGATCACAAATGGGTTGGATGATACAATCGGTATTCCTGTCTCCCGCTTTGGCGCATCGGATCAGGACGCAATCGACCAAAACCCTGCCCTCAATACAATTGCCGGTGGTGACCGTGAAACAATCGGCTCTGCCATTGTGACGGAAAATAACGGCGCTTTTATATATATGACCGGACATCTGGAATATGGCGCGGACACTCTGCAACGTGAATTTAACCGTGACCTGCGTGAGCTCGGTGACGCCGCGCCCGTTCCTCAATTTTATGATATCGAGAACCCGGAGCGTTCTTGGGCAGATTCAGCAAAAGTTTTCTACGGCAATATTCTCGGCGTTTTCAAAACGCGCTTTGATACCCGCTTCGATGCTGCCAACGATTCCGACTACGGGCACAAAAAAGACGACACGGGTACACAAATGGCCGCATCTCTTTAAATTTGCCTTTTGCCGACAAATCTCCATATTCTTGGAGAGGTCAATTAACAGGGGGCGAAAGCCATGTCTGAGGTCAATGCCGGTGATACACGGCCCATTAACTCAATTGAAGATGTCTACGATACATATATCGGCGCGGGCGACGACGCCAAAGCTGGCGTAGAAGTAGAGCTTGCTTTCTTCGACCCTGAAAGCCCTGACCTGAACACCATGTCGGTGTGCCAGAACAAAGTGGTTAAAAACGCAGCGAACGCAGCCTGTGGCAACGATTTCATCCGCAATGAGCCTACGTCCGAGATGCTCGAGGTCGGCTCTATCGCCTCCAAGCCTGAAGCACTTGGAAAAGTACTCAAAGACACACAAAAACGCATCGAATGCCTGACGCAAAAAGCGGCAGATATCGGCCTAAAACGCTCATATTTTCAACATTTACCTGATAAAACCGCCAAACAACTTCTGGCCAATCTTATGGATGTCGATCGTTATCAGGCGTTTTTCGGCCCTCCCCGCGATGATATGCAAGCGGTTGCGGCCTATTTTTCTGTCTGTAAATCCAATCAGGTCTCGGTCAGCTATAAAAACGCCAACCACATGCTGGAAAACGTGCGCAGGCTCTATGTTTTGGCACCTTTTCTCTTCACTGCCCTCGATAACAGCGCGCCATTTAACGAAGGACAAGCATTTACAGGCAATCCCGGCATGCATCACCGCGCATCCTTAGGCAACCGCGGCGGCGCTCCCCCATATATATTCACGGCCAAATCCGGCGAAGAATATATCCAGAACCACATTGACCATGTCATGAACAATCCGCTCTTCGTCTACTACAACGAAAAGGGCGAAATGATCCGCATTCCGACCGGCGAATGGATGACATTCCACGATTTGCGCGAAAAAGGCCTCAACACGGCCACAAACTACTTTTTCTCTGAAAGCATCCTGTGGCCTGATGTCAAAATCGCCGCCCTCAAAAACGAAGACGGCGAAGTGATTAATCACAGATACGAAGCCCGTATGCTCGGCGTCGGCATGCACCAACACCAGACGGCTGCAATATTAATCGCCGCTCTGGCGTTTGATCCAACCTTTGCACGAAATGTTGACCGTTTGCTCAATGAATACGGGTTCGACCAAACACAGCCGGAAAGTTTGAAAAAACCGCTCACAGAATCCTACAAAGCCGCACGTGAACATGATTTACGCTTCATGCATATCCCATACGGCACTGGCTGTATGAGTGAATTTGCTGTCGCTCTGGCCGATCTCATCGAAAACAGCTACTTCATTACCTCCTATGATACTGAAATTGCACCTCTTTTGGGCATTTGCCGTACCGGGCTGACAGATTCCAAAGTAAATGCCTTCTTGTTCGATACGATGGACAAGGCCAAGAAATTCCAACGCGAATATGACCCTGCTCTATTCGAAAATCCCCTGCAATCTGCACACACGGTTTTTGAAAAGGAATTGGCGAAAAACCCTGACTGGGCAAGCTCTACAACTAGCTGCTCATAAAAACCGACCAGTTGGACTCTTTTACGCATCTTGACCTGATCGCACAAAGATTTACGCTAGAGTTATGAAGCTTGCGTATCGTGATATTGAACCCTTTGTTGCCAACCCCAACCCGTCTGCGCGGGTGATCCTCGTTTACGGGCCCGACCACGGATTAATGCGTGAAAGAGCGCAAACAATGGCGAAAACCGTTGTCGAGGATATCAACGACCCCTTCAACGTTATTACAGCCTCCGGCGATGAGTTTGTCAGCGACCCTGAGCGTCTGGCGCATGAAGCACACGCCCCATCAATGATGGGCGGACAAAAACTCATCAGGATTGAAAATGCCGGCGATAAGCTCACAACCCTTATTAAGAAATATCTGGAAGACGCCAGTGATGCCGCCTTGGTTATCATCGAAGCTGGAGAGCTTAGCCCTAGAAGCTCTTTACGCAAAGCCTGCGAATCTGCGAAAAACGCAGCCGCCGTCCCCTGCTATGTCGAAGATGAACGCGATTTGTCCCGTTTTATTCGCGGCGCCCTGCAAAGCGACAATCTCAACATAGAAAATGATGCAGTTTCATGGCTCGCGGCCAATATCGCAGGCGACCGCCAAAAGGTCCGTAGTGAGTTGGAGAAATTAATCGTCTATAAAGGCAGTGAAACAAGCCCGATTTCGCTTGATGATGTACAGGCTTGTTGCGGAACAGGCGGGGATGTCGCGCTTGATGATCTTATTTATGCGACCGCAGGTAATAATACCCAGGCCGCGCTCCAACATTTCCAAAAACTCAATCAGGAAGGCGTCGCTTTTATCAGCATTATTCGCGGCCTCCAGAGCCACTTCCAAAAACTACACCGCACCGCACAGGCCATTCAAAACGGACAAAATCTTGAATCCGCAATGAAAGCCCTCTCACCGCCGATATTCTTCAAACAGCAATCCGCTTTCAAAGCCCAAATCCAACGTTGGAGCATTTCCGGTATTCAAAAAGTCTTGCTGAAATTGCAGGAACTAGAGACATCCTGCAAACAAACCAATATGCCCGCAGAAACACTCTGTATGCAGGCTATATTAGGGATTTCAAAATCGAGATAACTACTCTGAGAGTCTTGCTGACCGTGTATTTCCGCCCGCCAACCTCTGGATAATATCATCGAGCTGATCCAAAGATTTAAAATCAACCGTGACCTTACCTGACTTGCCGTCGCGGCTATTGATGCCGACACGCATACCAATAGAATCAGAAAGCTCTTTTTCCAACGCCAGAGTATCAACATCCTTATGATATTCTTCTTCTGCCGCTTTTTTCTTGGATGATGGTGGCGCTTCACGACCCGCCGCCTCAGCAGCAAGCTTTTCTGTCTCGCGCACACTCAAACCTTGTGAAACAACCAACTTGGCAAGGCTTTCGGCATTTTCCGCCGTGACCAAGGCGCGGGCATGACCGTTAGAGATTTTGCCTTCGCTCAGGAGCTTCTGCACAGGTTCCGGCAATTGCATCAAACGCAGCATATTCGCGATATAAGACCGGCTTTTACCGAGACTTTCAGCGAGCTTTTCCTGCGTGTATCCATGCAAATCCATCAATTTCTGATAGCCCATCGCTTCATCGATGGGATCGAGATCTTCACGTTGGAGGTTTTCAATCAACGCGACTTCAAACGCCTCCATATCGGAAAGCGTCAGAACAATAACCGGAACTTCGTGAAGTTGGGCTTTCTGAGCGGCACGCCAACGGCGTTCACCCGCTATAATCTCATAATGCTCGCTATCATCTTTATTCTCGCGAACAAGGAGAGGCTGCAACACGCCATGTCGCTTGATAGAAGACGCCAATTCAGCAAGGGCTTTATCGTCGAAAATAGTTCGCGGCTGCCCTGGTCCGGGCTCTAACTGGTCAATACCGACCATATTGCGGGCGCGACCCTGAATCGGCCCCTCAGGATCGACTTGAGGGTATACTTCCTCATCGTCCTCGAACAACGCATTTAAACCGCGGCCTAAACCTCGACTTTTCGGATCCATGATCCCTCCTTCACCTAAATCTGTTTCACGTGAAACTGTAAACAGCCATTATGCGGCGAGCAAACCCTTTTTTATCTGCTTTTCACGCTTAATAACTTCCGAAGCCAACTTGATATATGCATGCGCTCCCGCACATTTCATGTCATAGACAATCGCCGGCAAACCGAAAGATGGAGCTTCAGAGAGCCTGACATTGCGCGGAATGACCGTTTTATAGACCTTATCGCCAAAATATCCGCGCACATCTTTTTCAACCATCTTTGTAAGCCTGTTGCGTTGGTCATACATCGTCAGCACAACACCATGAATGCTCAAACGCGGATTAAACTGCTTCTTGACCCGCTCAATCGTCTTGGTTAAGTGACTCAAGCCTTCCAGAGCATAAAACTCGCACTGAAGTGGCACTACGAGCGAATCTACTGCCACAAGGGCGTTTAACGTCAACAAATTCAATGAAGGCGGGCAGTCAAGCAACACGTAATCATACGGCAAATCAACGGATAGAGCTTCTTTCAGACGATATTCACGGTTATGGGCCGTCACAAGTTCGATTTCCGCACCGGACAAATGAATAGAGGAGGGGACAACCGACAAACGCGGGACTTTTGTCTCCAACGCTACATCTGTTATATGCGCATCCCCGAACAAAACATCATAAGCGCTCGCCTTGATTAACGAGCGACGAACGCCCAATCCTGTCGATGCGTTGCCTTGCGGGTCCAGATCAACAATCAGCACTTTTTTGCCAACCGCTGCCAACGCTGTCGCCAGATTAATAGCCGTAGTCGTCTTACCAACGCCGCCTTTTTGATTCACGACCGCCAGAAGACGCGCGCGATTTGCAGAAGGAAAAGACGTGGGTGCAAGCGACCTTGCGGAAGGCTGCGACAGGCTCATAAGCGCTCCTTAATGATGAAAAACTTGAATAACCTGATAGTGCGGGATTCGCGTGAAAGCATCAACAAAAGCAAGCGATTTTCTGTGCTTTATGCACATTAATTCCGCAGCGATATCTCTGAAATCTTAAGGATTACTGCCTGTTTATCCGTGGCACTGGGATAACTTTGTGAATGAAATGCGTAGCGTTCTGTGGACTGCGCAATCTCTTCCTCAGCGCGTGCCCCCTTCATAAAAAGAGCCTCTAATTGAGGATTTCTTTGCGCCCACGGCGCACAATAATCCAGTAATAGTGTTAAATCTGCCAACGCGCGGGCCGATACACAGTCGGGCGTAAAATCGGACGGCATATCTTCGACCCTGAGCGTATGAATGTTTACAGGGGTCTCTGTTTCACGTGAAACCGTGCGTAAAAATTGGCATTTACGCTCATCTGACTCAATGAGGTGAATTTCGAGATCCGGGCGCAGCATAGCGAGCACCAAACCGGGGAACCCACCGCCGGACCCTATATCCGCCAATACCCTTACATGGGGGCTGATATACTGCGCTACATGCGCAGAATCGATAAAATGCCTGTTCCACGCATCGTCGAGAGTGTTGTTACTGACAAGGTTGATCGCCTTTTGCCACTTCAAAAGAAGCTGGTGATAGGTTTTCAACTTCTCCAGTGATTCACGTGAAACATCCTGCAAAATATCAGGCTGCATTGGATTGGCGATCTTCTGATTTATGCTGCTTGGACTGCACATAGCGCAGAATAGCAATCACCGCTGCAGGCGTTACACCGGGAATACGGGATGCCGCACCCAATGTTTCAGGCTGCGCCTCCTGAAGCTTCACCCGCACCTCATTCGACAAACTCCCAACACGCTCATAGTTCAGATCACTCGGCAATTTAAGTGCTTCGTCTTTGCGGAAAGCTGCAATATCTGCTTCGTGACGATCCATATATTTTGAATATAAAGCATCGCACTCTATCTGCTCCCGAATTTCAGGATCGACAGCTGCCAACTGCGGCCATACAGCCTCAACCTGCTCCCAATCAATATCGGGGTAGGCGAGCAAATCCATAACTGTTCTGCGGACACCGTCTTGATTAACCTTGATACTATATGACTGCAATTCATTCGGCGTTGCCTCGAGCGATTGCGCCATATCACGTGCCACGCTCAATTTGTCCTTTTTCGCTTCCCATACTTTTTTGCGTTTCTCACCAACACAGCCGACCCTCAAACCAATATCCGTTAGCCTTTGGTCCGCATTATCTGCGCGCAATCTTAGGCGATATTCCGCTCTGGACGTGAACATTCTATAAGGTTCGGGGGCACCATAATTCGTTAGATCATCGATGAGGACGCCTATATAGGCATCTGCACGGTCTAAGGTGAAAATTTCGGCTGTTTCACGTGAAACGCCTGAGGACGTATCTACGGCCGCCTGATAAGCTGCATTGATACCCGCCATCAAACCCTGTGCTGCCGCTTCTTCATATCCGGTCGTTCCATTGATTTGTCCTGCAAGGAAAAGACCCGGAACGCGCTTACTCTCTAATGTTGATTTCAAATCCCGCGGATCAACATAATCATACTCAACCGCATAGCCCCATTCAAAAACCTCAACATTCTCCAACCCTGCGATCGATCGGATATATTGTTCCTGCACCTCAACGGGCAGGGAGGTCGAGATGCCGTTCGGATAGACCGTGTCATCATCGAGGCCTTCCGGCTCAAGGAAAATCTGGTGTCGCGGTTTATCCGCAAAACGTGAGATTTTGTCTTCGATTGACGGACAATAACGCGGCCCAACGCCCTTAATGTTTCCCGAATACATCGCTGAGCGGTGCAGATTATCAGCAATAATTTTATGCGTGTTTTCATTGGTAAATGTAATGTGACACGGAATCTGCGGCACAGTTATTTCGGTGTTCAGATAGGAAAAAGGTTGCGGCGGGTTGTCGCCTGCTTGCTCTTCACAAACCGACCAATCAATGGTTTTCCCATTCAAGCGGGCAGGGGTCCCGGTCTTT
Organism: uncultured Micavibrio sp.; assembly: GCA_964562515.1. Lineage (GTDB taxonomy): Bacteria > Pseudomonadota > Alphaproteobacteria > Micavibrionales > Micavibrionaceae > TMED27. Next base: position 4,689 of record CAZLTT010000012.1, on the reverse strand, counting down.
AAGCGCCCTAATGGAAATTTCAATCGCTCGAGCGTTTCTGCCAACCCGATAGCCGGGCCTTCGCCTACACGCCCCGCTGGCGTGACTTCCTCGCCGCGAAAAATCTGACCGCGTAAAAATGTACCTGTGGTAATGACAACCGCCCGAGCCATGTAGACTTCGCCATCTTGCCCGATCACACCCGCGACCTCGCCATCTGCATCGAGATGCAAATCCTCAACCGGCATAGCGATCATTGTCAGGTTTTCTGTCGCGTTTAATTCCGCCTGCATCGCATCACGATATAACTTACGGTCGGCTTGCGCGCGCGGCCCGCGAACAGCTGGTCCCTTGGATGCATTCAACATACGAAATTGGATTCCGGCCTGATCAATAATACGGCCCATGATCCCGTCTAGGGCGTCAATTTCACGTACCAAATGACCCTTGCCCAAACCCCCGATTGCGGGGTTGCAAGACATCACGCCAACAGTCTCAAGCTTATGAGTCATCAAGGCGGTTTTCGCACCCATGCGCGCAGATGCCGCCGCCGCCTCACATCCAGCGTGGCCTCCTCCGACAATAATGACATCAAAATCCTTATTCATGGGCGCTATCTATACATATTTTATACCCAAAAATACAGCATTTATTTTTTCTGTAAAATAAGCTTGCCCTTCAAAAATTAGAGGCGTATTGCTGAATACATAACCATTCGCGCATATAGAAAATGGCAACAGATACAATACCTACCAACGAAGAAATCAAAGAAGAACTTCCCGCATTGCAGGAAGCTTTTGAGAGCGCGCACGGTAAAGATGCCTTCATGGATGTCTACATTAAACAATTTAATGAGCGCCCATCGATGCGGGCCGATAACTTCAACCGCTCTGCACATATTCCATTGATGGCCTATTTCTTCAGCTATGCGCTTGGCCGTCCCGATCAACGCTATCTTGATGCCTTTAAACTGGAAGCGTGTAAACCATGGGCGGGAATGAAGGAAGCGCACACATTCGACCCGCAACAAGTGATCAAAGATTTACATACAGCCGTCGACCAATATCTGCCCGAACATCACGCCGCCTAAATCACTTACCGATACAAAAGTCGTTGAAGATAACATCGAGCAAATCCTCGACATTCACCTTGCCGGTAATTTTGCCCAATGACCGCATGGCCAAACGCACATCTTCTGCCATTAATTCCGGCAATGCCGCCTCTTGAGAGCGGGCCAATGCATCATATGCATCCTGCAAATTCGTCCGGTGGCGTTTACGCGTTAAAGACGGCGTTTCGGCAGAACCCATCAAACTTTTAATTTTATCAAGCAAAGCATTCAGCAAATGATCCATGCCATCGCCCTTGGTTGCCGAAATCATCAGGGAAGCATCAATTTGTGCTCGCGCACCATCGGCGTCCATCTTGTTTGTCACCAATATTGCCCGCTCATCAATCAAGTTCAACGTATACGGGTCGGGCATTTCCGCCGTGCCATCAAACAGCAAAACCGTGATATCAGCATTGGCTGCGCGCTGCATTGCGCGCTTTATACCTTCGCCCTCAATCGCATCCTGCCCTTCATCGCCGATTTGATCCGGCCTCAGGCCCGCAGTATCCGCAAATGTTACCGGATAACCGCCCAAATCCAGATGCGCCTCAATCACGTCGCGTGTTGTACCCGCAGTGCCAGAGGTGATTGCAACATCACGTTGAACAAGCGCATTCACAAGGGACGACTTACCCGCATTCGGCGCACCGATAATGGCAACCTGAATACCATCTCTTAATCGCTCACCGCGACGGTTATCTTGCAAATGTGCGTTGATCTCGGTCTTGAGCGTTTCAATCGCGCTTATAACCTCCGGCGCGATCCCTTCAGGTAAATCCTCATCAGGAAACTCGATATCAGCCTCCAGATGCGCCAGTGTCTTCTTAAGCGCCTGCGTCCATCCCTCATAAAGCGACGAAAGCGCACCACCAAGCTGTGAGAGCGCCTGAGATTTTTGCAGCTGCGTTTCCGCATCAATCAAATCCGCGACGGCTTCGGCTTCAGTAAGATCGAGCTTGCCGTTTTCAAATGCGCGGCGCGTGAACTCGCCCGGCTCCGCCATGCGATGCCCATCCTGCACCGCCAATGCATCCAGAACAGAGTCAATAACAGCCCGCCCCCCATGAATATGGTACTCGACAACATCTTCACCCGTATAGCTCGCAGGCGCCTTGAAAGGGAGGATAACCGATTGATCTAGCGTTATATTTTCGTGCTGCAAAGCAACATACCGTGCGGTACGGGGTTGCGGGTTATGTACGCGCGCAATGGCCTCCATACTCGCCCAGCTATCCTTACCGGATACGCGAATAACGGCAACACCTGCGCGGCCTGCACCGCTTGCTAACGCAAAAATCGTCTCGGCCATTATTTTTTGCTACCACCCGCCACGCTGCTGCCTGCAGCGATATTCATATTTTCCCAAAACAATTTTTGAAACTCGGCCATATTTTCAAATGCAATCGGCATCCATGTTTTAATCATGCTCTCAGGATCCATCGCCTTGATATTTTCCTGCATTTTCTTTTCAACTTCTTCCATCATACGTTCTTGCATTGGCTGCACATCGGGCAAACCAAAAAACGTGCGCGCCTCTTCGGGTGTGCATTCTATATCAAACGTGACTTTCATCGTCATTCATCTCCTGCCTTTTCAATAAGGCGCATATGTGTTTCACTACGTTGAACATCAAGTTATAGCCCGTATCGTCGAAGGAGAAAACCATGCCTGAACTTCAAGTCAAAATTCCCGCCCATGATGGCGATGTTTTTGGCGCCTATATTGCTATGCCGGAGGTTACACCTGCGCCAGCGATTATAGTCATTCAGGAGATTTTCGGCATTAATGCGGAAATCCGTGCAAAGTGCGACGAACTCGCCGCCCAAGGATATGTTGCGATCGCGCCTGATCTGTTCTGGAGAATGGAAACAGGTCTGGAATTAGACCCTGAAAACGAAGAAGAGCTGAATAAAGCCTTCGACCTCTATAATAACTTCGACATTCTTGCAGGCATCGAAGACCTAAAAACAACATTAGGCTACGCCCGCAATCACAAGGATGTCAAAAACGAGAGCGTTGGATGTGTCGGTTTTTGTTTAGGTGGCTTCCTCGCGTTTGCGATGGCTGTCGAAAGTGATGTCAACGCGGCCGTAAGCTATTACGGCGTAAATATCCCATCGATGTTGGAACGTAATGATGAGATCAAACAGCCTCTATTGATGCATATCGCGGAAAAAGATGAGTTCGTACCACCGGAATCTCAGCAAAAAATCATCGACTGCTTGGAAAATCATCCGCATGCAAATTTCTTTACGTACGAAGGTGAAGATCATGCATTCGCGCGCGGCGTATCGATGAATGCCTCGGAAAACGAAGGGGCAGGGGGCTTGGCCAACACCCGCACCCGTGAATTCTTCGACCGTACCCTAAAAACACAGGCCGAGGCGGCCTAGCATTTATGAGTGGCGAGCCGCCATATCCGCCCGAAGACGGAGAGGAACTCCCTCCCGGCGCTACTTTTTCCAACGATCCGCATGACGACCCCACCCAGGAGGCACTCCACGACCCCGAGAATAAACATGGCGGGGCTAAAGTCTATCACTCCGAGATCAAGCCTGAACTTCGCGAAATAGCAATGAAGCAGATGCTTGAAGCCGTTAAGGGCAACGGTATCAAAGCGGATGACATCGAAATGACCAAGTTCGAAGGTGAGACCCTCGAATTTCTCGCCCAGACCGAACTGAAATTGATGAATAAAAACATCATCAAGCACCAGATGGGTAAAGTTACTGGCCCTAAACTACTGGCCAGTACCGAAATGTTTCAGGAAGAAGCCGATAAGGAAATGAACAAGATCGCGCATAGCTATGACGTGATCGAACGCATGCGCGACGCAATCCTGAACCGCGAAGATAAGGGATTAGCGCTCAGCAACATTAAAATCAAACTACCCTTCCTGCACAAAGACTTCGTTGTCCATCAGCCATGCAGACCATGCGGAGCAAAAGGGCAACTTGTCTGTCAACGATGCGCGGGTAAAGGACAAGAATCCTGCCCGCGTTGCCATGGCCGGGGCAGCGAGACCTGCCCGACATGCGCCGGCCGCCAATATATTCAAGGACCAAACAACCAGAACCAACAATGTATGCATTGTAACGGGACGGGACGTACACCCTGTTCCGTCTGTCACGAAGCCCGCCAAATCACATGCTCGGTTTGCAAGGGGAAAACCACTACTTTGTGCCAGCAATGTAACGGTCACGCCTTTAATTCCGTCATTTGCATGGCGCAAATCGATCCCGTTTGCCATTACGGTTTCCAACGCGACGAAATACCGAAACAAGCACTGGATAAGCTGGATTTACTCGGTTCCGATATCCAGCATCATGCCGATATCGAAGTGGTTCGCAGAACTGCAGACATGGAACGTGAGCATGATGACATCGGAATCCTCTATCATATTAAGGTTCCTATGGCCCATGTGGGGTTCGAGCTAAAAAATCTAGCCGTGCCCGCCTTCCTGTTCGGCATACAAGGGCAGCTTTATGATGCCAGCGCGTTCATTGAAAAGATCACATCTCCCGGCATAAAAGCACTCAAGCGTGCAGCTTTAGGACAGGGCGATGTCGCGAAACTACTCGGGGACGCCGGAAAATACA
>CAZLTT010000011.1:24384-33129 GCA_964562515.1 uncultured Micavibrio sp. | reverse complement strand
TGTTGATTTTTATGACAATACATGGTTAGTACTGTGCAACAGGGAAATACTGAGTACTAACTTCGATGCTTCAACAGACCACAACGACTGATCAACAGGTCTCTGCCGGAAAAATTCTGGATGGCGGCGACGTTTATATGGAGCGGTTGGGGTTAGAATATCTGCTGCGTTTCATTGAGCAGACGCCAAGCACTTCTCCGACAGCTTATAATATTTGCCGCGTTATCGAAGAAATGTTCGATGATGAAATTGACGATTTTCCGGCCAATCCGCCAAAAGCGAAGGCGAAAGAAGATAAAAAAGAGCCGCCCGCGCGTTACCCTAAAACCAACGTTCCGCAATATAACGCGGTAGATGAGGAAGACTGGGAAAGGCTGAAAGAGTTTTATCGTGAAAAAATCGATGCAGCTCCGCAGGATGAGCCTCCGGCTGTATTTGCCAATCTGGACAAACTTTCAGACGCGCTTAAGTTTTCGCATGAAGAGACCGAGCTTCTGAAGCTTTTATACGTAGCCGAGTATGGATTTACGCTTCATCAGGTTATGCAGGGTCTGGTTGATAATCAGGATAAGATCGGTCCCGCGATCGCCCGAATGCTTGGCGATGAAAGACGGCATCAGGCGTATTCGCGTGCGTTAGCGGCGGACGGAAAATTCGTTAAGTACGACATTATCAGCCTTGTGAATGGTGATAGCCGCATTCCGACCATCGCGATGGAGACGGAAGATCTTCTCGAAAAGCCGGATCTGGAAGACGAAGAAATCAAAAAAGAAATGATCGGCCCTCCGACTTCTTCGGAGCTGACCTATGAAGACTTTGCGTATCTGGGGAGTGATCTGGATTTTGCGATCGATCTGCTGCGGAATGCTGCTCAAAATGGAGTAGAGGGGATTAATATCCTGCTTGATGGTCCTACTGGTGGTGGTAAGACCGAGCTCGCAAAAGTGATTATCGCCGAAGCGGGGCTGACTGGCTTTTCGGTTGGGGAAAGCGAAGAGCTTGGAAGTCAGATGGCAAGTAAGACGATTTCGAGCGATGGTATGGGCATGGGTGAAACCCATATTGAAGGCGACTTCAGGCAGGAAAGTGCCAAGCGTTTTTCCGAGCTGTTGCGGGCGCAAACGATTCTGGCGGATGATGAAGATTCCGCGCTTTTGTTGGATGAAATTGAGGATTTGTTGCTCAAAGGGACGGACACATCCAAGAGTGCGGACACAGGCAGTAAGATTGCAATCAATACGTTTATGCTGAGAAATAAACGCCCGATTGTGTTTTGCGGAAACAATCCCGAAAAGTTCGACCCGTCTGTTCGTAACCGTTTCACATTCTCCATCTTTGTTGATTATCCGCCGATCGCGGTCCGTAAAAAGATTTGGGAAAAGCAGTTGCAGCTTCAAGAAATGAAGTTGGAGGACAATGAGGTGACCAGATTGGCGCGTGCCTATGACGCATCACCGCGCCAGATTACATATGCGATCAAGGCTGCGCATACTGCTGATTGGGGTGTTAAAGGTATTGAGCGCGCACTTCCTGCCTCTGCGCGTATTACGACAGGGCTTAAAACGAACATTGAAGATTTTTCGGCCGTCAGTGGTTTGTATACGCCCGCCTTCAGCAATATTTCGGGTGCAGCGCGCAGCATGCCGGATAAGCTTGTGGAAAGAGCTAAGGCGGAAACGCCGTTTTCGTTACTTGTTTACGGGCCGGAAGGCTCGGGTTTGAAGTCGATCACCAGATATCTGTCCGAGGGCATGGCGCGTAATCCGATGGAAGAGACAATGTTAGATTTGCGTAACCCGACACAGCAGCAAACGCCTGCTGATCGGGTTGCTGAGGCGTTTATCAAGGCCGCGAATAGCGGACGTTTCCTGATTATCAATGATATCGAACATTTGTCTTTCAATCCGAACAGCCGCTCCGGCTGGGCGCATGAGGAGTTGCCGCAGTTCTTTGCAACGGTTGCACGGCGTCATCCATTACCGTTTGCCGTTACAAGTAGCCGTAAAGATCTTGGTGATGAATTGCCGGGCTATATGAAGGCTGTTTTCTCCGACGAGTTGAAATTGGGTCGTTTGCAGCCAGAGCAAATTGAAGAAGCCTTTAAAGCATTCTTTGGGCGTGAGATGGCTGATGACATTGACCCATCCCAGTATGGTCCGCTTGTTGTTGGTGACTTTGCCAATGTGAAAAGGTTCATTGCCCGTATTGGACCGGATAATGTGGAAGATAGAGAAATCTTCGAGTTTCTAAAGCGTGAGCAAGAAAACCGAACCGTATATGTTCCTGCCGGATTTACAGCCGACAGAGGGTAGTCGCTCAATTTTCTGTGAACAGTATTGAATTTTCTACTGTGCGTCGCAGTTGTTCATGTGATGATTAAGCATGAGAATCTTGTTTAGCATTTCCGTTTTGTTCGTTTTGTCAGGGTGCGCCGATATGGTCGGCTTTGATGCCCATTCCACACAGCCCTTAAAACTTGCGCAGAATGACGTGCATACCCCTGTTCGCGGGCAGTGCCCCGGTTTTACCAAGGGTATGAGTGAACTGGAGTATGTGATGGCGAAACACCACGGCGTTTTATAGGCGCCTTGATCGCCGCGTATGTGTTAAACTTATGACATGTACCTTGTCTACGTAACATTTCCTTCCATTGATGATGCAAAACGTATATCACGCGCGCTGATTGAGCAGCGTTTAGCCGCGTGTGCGAATATTTTCCCGGCGCATCAATCGATGTATTGGTGGGAGGGCAAGATTGAGGAAAATGACGAGATCACAGTCATTTACAAGACAAAGCCTGTTGTTTTTGACGCATTTAAGGAGCTTTGTGAAGAAATGCACCCCTTTGACGTTCCGTGTATTGTGGCGTTGCCTATTCATGACGGGCATAAGCCGTTTTTAGGGTGGGTTGCAGAGCATACGGGCGATGTGGTTTCTGACGAAACCGGCGGGCAAGACGCAAAAAGAAACTGGACGCTTTAGTTGCGCGGTATTAAAATACCCTAATTTTATCCATCTGTTTTTATTCATTTTTATTGACAGTTCTGTGCCGTTACGGCATAAAGCGCATGATTTCAAATTAAGGAATAAAAACTATGGGCAAAACACTTGCAAAACAAACGACGTCTGCGAAACCAGCAGAAGTTGAAAAGAAGTGGGTTATTGTTGACGCAGAAGACGTAGTTCTTGGTCGTCTGGCCTCTATCGTTGCGCTTCGTCTGCGCGGTAAGCACAAGCCTGACTTCACACCCCACGTTGATGGCGGTGACAATGTAATCGTAATTAACGCTGATAAGGTTCGCCTTACAGGAAACAAACGTGATGGCGACATCTTCTACTGGCACACTGGTTACCCTGGCGGTATCAAGCAGCGCAGTAAAGGTGAGATCCTTGACGGTAAGCATCCTGAGCGTGTTGTCGAGAAAGCTGTGCAGCGTATGCTGCCTAGAGGTCCTTTGGGATACAAAGTTTTCTCTAACCTGCGTGTTTACGCCGGTACGGAGCACCCACATGAGGCACAGAAGCCTGAAGTGCTCGACGTTGCATCTATGAACCCTAAGAATAAGAGAGGCTAATCGACATGGCCGATAAGAAAACTGAAAACAAAGAAGAAGCCGTAAAAGACCTGAAAGATTTGGGTGATGCGGTGAAAACAGAAGCAAAAGCCGATGATGCGAAAGCTGCGGCACCTGCTGCTGAAGACAAGCCTGCTGAGCGTGTTCAGGTATTGGACGCACAAGGCCGTGCATACGGTACAGGTCGTCGTAAAGACGCTGTTGCCCGTGTATGGGTTAAGCCCGGTACAGGTAAGGTCACAGTGAATGGCCGCGATCAGGCTGTTTACTTCGGTCGTCAGACACAGCGTTTGATCTTGAACCAACCATTCCTGATCGTAAACGGCGTTAACAAATTTGACGTTGTTTGTACGGTTAAAGGTGGTGGTTTGTCAGGACAAGCCGGTGCTGTTCGTCACGGTATTTCACGTGCTCTGGAGAATTTTGACCCAGAAATGCGTCCTGCCTTGAAGAAAGCGGGCATGCTGACACGTGATGCACGTATTGTTGAGCGTAAGAAAGTTGGTAAGCACAAAGCGCGTCGTACCAAGCAGTGGGCGAAACGTTAAGCTAAAGAGATTTGTGATCTCCTCTACCAAAGGTTCACAAGATACGAAAACGCTCCGACCTCGCGGTTGGGGCGTTTTTATTTTTATTCGCTTCTGACTTTGACGAAGGAGCCGGGGGCAGGTTCGAGCGGTTTTTTGACCTTGCGCGCGGTGACTTTTGACCCGTTATAGGTTTTCATCCATTTGTTCCAGTCCGGCCACCATGATCCGGCGGTTTCCTTGGCGTTTTCAAACCATGCTTGCGGGTTACGCGGTGTTTTTTCAGCGCTCCAGTAGCAGTATTTCTTCTTATCCGGTGGGTTGATGACCCCCGCAATGTGACCCGAAGCGGCCAGTGTGAACTTTAATGGGCCGTCAAAAAGTTGCGTTGCGGCGTATGTTGCTTTCCATGGGGCGATGTGGTCGTCCTTGGTTGAAAGGAAATAACTTGGTGTCTTGATTTTACTGACATCAATGTCGACGCCTTTGACCTTCAGCCCATTGGGGGTGCAGAGCAGGTTGTCGCGGTACATGTTCTTAAGATAATAGCCATGCATTGCCGCAGGCATATTGGTTGAGTCATCATTCCAGTAGAGCAAGTCGAAGGGGAACGGCTCTTTTCCCATCAAGTAGTTATTGACCACGAATGACCAGATCATGTCGTTAGCACGGAGCAGTGCGAAGGTTTGTTGTAGCTCTTTGGCTTCTAGAACGCCTTTCTTGCTCATTGAATCGATCATGTTTTCGATTTGCCCTTCATCCATGAAGAGTTTGAGGTCTCCGGCCTCTTCGAAGTCGATCAGAGTCGTAAGGAATGTTGTGCTTTTGATGCGGCTGTCCTGCTTTTTGACCTTAAGATAGGCCAAAAGCGTGGTGAGCAGTGTGCCGCCCAAACAGTAACCAATGACGTTGCATTGCTCCTCTTTTGTTGCCTTTTTAATTTGGTCGAGCGCCTCAAGCGGCCCTTCAAGCATGTAATCCTCGAAGCTCTTTTGTGCGAGCGTGGCGTTCGGGTTAACCCATGAGATGCAAAAGACTGTATAGCCTTGGTCCACAGCCCATTTGATGAAGGATGTCTGTGGTTGGAGATCGAGGATGTAGTATTTGTTAATCCATGGCGGAATGATCAGTAGCGGTGTTTTATGAACCTTTTCAGTTGTCGGTTCATATTGGATCAATTGCATCAGGTCGTTTTCGTAGATGACCCCGCCTTTGGTGCTGGCGATGTTCTTACCCAGTTTAAACGCATTGTAATCGGTTGTGCTGATCTTGAGTTGGCCTTTGCCGCGTTCCAAGTCCTTTTGCATGTGTTCGAAGCCGCGGACGAGGTTTGCGCCGCCGCTTTCAACTGTTTCTTTGAGGACTTCGGGGTTGGTGAAGATGAAATTGGACGGTGATAAGGCATCCATCATCAATTTACTCGCGAAATTCAGCTTTTTACGGTCCTGTTCGCTCATTTCATCGGCGGTATCGATGGCTTCTTCGACATATTTGCAGGCGAGGAGGTAGTATTGCTTGATAAAGTCAAAGAATACACTCTGTTCCCAGACTTCCCCTTTAAAGCGGCGGTCACCTTTTTCAGGGTTGCTGATGGCTTCGGTTTTTTGCCCGTCCAGTCTTAATAGGCTGCTTTGCCATAGGTCGGCTTGTTTTTGCGCGTATTCAAGTTGCAGGTCCATGAATTTTAAAGGATTGCTTGTGAACGCGTTGATGAAGTTAAATGATGCGCCGCTGACATTCATCGGGTCAGGGTTGAATTCTTCGTGATTAGGGGATTGTGCAGTGTCCTGCATGGTTTTGAGCATTTCCATGAACATTGGCTGCGAATGTTGATAGGCATTCAACAACGCTTGAGACAGTCCTGCCGGGCTGGGGAGGGCTTCCATCTGTTGCTTAAGGATATCAACGTCTTCAGCCGGTGTTTTGCTCTCTTTTTTCTTGCTCATCAGGTCCTCTAATGTGGTCAGCGACACCTTACACAGATATAAGGGGGATTGCGACCCCATAAAAGATTGCAAATTACAGGCCAATTTACTTGCGCTTATGTGAAGACGGGCTTGTTTTTATTGTCAGATTCGCCGATGATGGGGCAGTTGAAGTTATAACGGGTTGGATGAAGATGAAAAAAACCGCTCTTTTAGCCATAGTATGTGTTCTTGGTGGCTGTTCCTATTTTGATACTGAACCGGAAACTACCGGTGATGAAATTGACCTGACTGCGCAGCAGGCTCAGCCGGAGGTGCGCGTGAATGTCGGTGATGCGATATACCAGAACAGCAACGGCAGTGTGCAGATATTCAATCTTGACGATGACGCGGGTTCTGATGTGAATTACCAGATCCAGACCCAGTCGCCATCGAGCAGCGGAGAGCCGCGTTTTTTTAGTGGAGCACTGGCACCCGCCAGTGCAGGCGTAGCAAGCGCCGAAGACCCGAGCGTCGAAATTTATCCATTTGATGATGTTGTGTATGCGAATAATGATACACGCCCACTAAGAAAACCTGTTTATGAGCAGGCGGGGCAGGACACTGTCATTATCTATTTTGGGCATGACTCCGTAATGTTGAATGGTCGTTCAAAAGACAAAATCGCGGATGTTGCGAAGCGTTTTGAAGATGGTTTTCAAGGACCGATTACGGTTGAAGGTCACGCAAGCGTAAGAGCAAATTATCCAGATGAAACAACACGTCAGGCAGTGAACTTAAGAATCTCAATGAACCGCGCATTTAATGTGGCGCAGGCTTTGATGGCCAAAGGTGTTCCGGCGGAGAGCATTAAACTGATCGCGAGAGGCGATACGGTGCCGCCGACGGTTTTGAATGGAAAAACGCAAGAAGAAGCCGCGAGACGGGTTGAAATTCGCCGCTGATTGCGTCACCAATACATTTCAAATTTTTTAGAAAGGTAGCGATATGGCTGAGCCCCTTCGTTTAGGGATTGCTGGTTTGGGCACTGTGGGTTGCGGTGTCGTTAAGATTATTCAAAAGCATGGCGATGTTTTGGCCGCGCGCGCGGGGCGTCCGTTAGAGATTGTCTGTGTTTCTGCGCGTGATCGCACCAAAAACCGCGATATCGATATTTCGGATTACGATTGGGAAGATGATGCGGTCGCGATGGCGGCGCGCAATGATATTGACACTGTTGTCGAGATGATTGGCGGTTCGGAAGGTCTGGCCAAGGATCTGGCTGAAAAATCCCTGCAATCCGGAAAGAACATTGTCACCGCGAACAAGGCGTTGTTGGCACACCACGGGTTCGAGCTTGCGAAACTCGCTGAAGATAATGGTGCGTCTATCGGGTATGAGGCTGCTGTAGCGGGTGGTATCCCGATTATCAAAGCGATGCGTGAAGGGTTCGCGGGTAATGATATGACGGCCGTTTACGGTATTTTGAACGGAACGTGTAACTATATCCTGACCATGATGCGTGAAACGGGTCGTGACTTTAACGACATTCTGAAAGAAGCGCAGGAAGCGGGATATGCGGAGGCCGATCCGTCATTTGATATTGATGGTATTGATGCGGGTCACAAGCTCGCGCTTCTGGCTGCTTTGGCGTTTGGTACGAAACCGGATTTCGAAAATTTGCAAATCAAAGGCATTCGCCAGATTGATGCGACGGATATTTCCTACGCGGAAGAATTCGGTTACCGCATTAAGTTGCTTGGTATTGCCCGTAAAAACGGCGATCAGTTGATGCAGGTGCTTGAACCATGTGTTGTGCCGACATCCAATCCGCTTGGTGTGATTGAAGATGTGTACAACGCGGTTTATGTGGCTTGCGACGCGGTTGAGACGCCGTTGCTAACCGGTAAAGGTGCGGGTGAAGGGCCAACAGCGTCAGCAGTTATGAGTGATATCATCGATCAGGCGCGCGGTCTAAAAGTTCCGACATTCGGTATTGCGGCGAATGATTTGAAGGACGCGCAATGGACGAGCCTGGATGAAACAGTATCCAGATATTATCTGCGCTTGATGGTTCTGGATGAGCCCGGCGTGATTGCGGATGTGTCAGCCATATTGCGTGATCATGACATTTCCATTGAAGGGTTGGTGCAGCGTGCACGTGACCCCGGGCAGAAAGTGCCGATTGTTATGACGACGCATGACACGCGCCACGGCGATATGTTGGAAGCATGCGCGGAGTTTGCAAAGCTTGATACCGTCGTTGAAGAGCCTTGTTTGATGCGGATTGAGGAGCTAGAGTAGCGCGATGTCACAAGCTGAAGCACAGAAAGTAGAAAATATGCCCGAAATGGATGCCTTTATGGACCGTAACCTTGCACTTGAAGTTGTGCGTGTAACCGAAGCGGCGGCTTTGGCGGCGTCTAAGCTTGTCGGGCGCGGTGATAAAGTTGCTGCGGACCAAGTTGCCGTGGATGCGATGCGCGATGCGCTGAACACGATGCATATTCAGGGCACGGTCGTTATTGGTGAGGGCGAACGCGACGAAGCGCCGATGTTGTATATCGGTGAAGAGGTCGGCGATGGCAAAGGACCAAAAGTTGATATCGCCCTTGATCCACTGGAAGGTACGGATATTACAGCAGCAGGCGGTCCGAACGCGTTGGCTGTTGTCGCTATGACGGATGAAGGCGGGTTTTTGAATGCGCCGGATACGTATATGGACAAGATTGCCGTTGG
>CAZLTT010000011.1:0-24284 GCA_964562515.1 uncultured Micavibrio sp. | reverse complement strand
GGTGTATTGGCTGCGGCGGCTTTGCAATGTACGGGCGGCGCAATGCTTGGCCGTTTGGTGTTCCATACAGATGTTGAGCGTGAACGCGCCGATAAATGGGGTATCTCTGATCGTGACAAGATTTACACGACTGATGAACTCGCCAAGGGTGACAATGTCATGTTTGCGGCAACTGGTGTGACTGATGGTACGATGCTTCGCGGTGTGCGCCGCTATGCAGGCGGTGCGAAGACGTCATCGATCGTTATGCGTTCGAAGTCCGGTACAATCCGCCGTGTGGAAGCCACTCACAACTTCAAACGCAAAGACTGGATTAAATCCATTTAGCGTTCTACGCTTAATCCATGGATTCTTTATCTCTGAACAAAGCCGCGTGGGTTTACCCCGATGCGGATATCTCTCTCGTCGAAAAAATCGTCCGTCAGCATGATTTGCCGGAAGTGATTGCGCGTATGCTCGTGCAGCGTGGGGTCAATGCGGATGAAATCGATGCTTTTTTGAACCCGACATTGAAAGATCATATGCCTGACCCGCTAGGGCTTGCAGATATGAAAGAGGCGGCGGAATTCATTGCGCAGGCGATCCAAGACCAAAAGCAATTCGCGATATTTGGTGATTTTGATGTTGATGGTGCGACGTCCTCAGCGCTGCTTTACCGTTTTCTGAAACATTGCGGCATTGATGCGCCGATTTATATTCCGGGTCGTTTGACCGAGGGGTATGGGCCGAATACGGATGCTTTGGCGCAGTTGAAGGAGCAGGGGGCGGAGATTGTATTTCTGCTCGACTGTGGGACGACGGCGTTTGATGTGGTTGAGGCAGGCGCGGAAATGGGCCTCGAGATCATTATTGTTGATCATCATGAGGCGGAGGACCGTTTACCGGCGGCGAAGTTTGTCATTAATCCCAAACGTAAAGACGATACGTCTGACCTTGATGTACTCGCGGCTGTCGGTGTGACCTTTATGGTTTGTGTGGCCGTGAATGCGGTGTTGCGCGACAAGGGGTATTTTAGTGATAAGCCTGCCCCGCTGATAAGTTGGTTGGATATTATTGCGCTTGGTACGGTGTGTGACATGGTGCCGTTGCTCAATGTGAACCGTTTATTGGTGCGTCAAGGGTTCAAGGTGATGCAAAATTCCGAAAACCCTGGCTTGCAGGCGCTTATAGAAGTGTCAGGTATTAAGGGAGACCTGTCGCCGTATCATGCGGGGTTTGTGCTCGGGCCGCGCATTAATGCGGGAAGTCGTGTCCATAAATCGGATTTAGGTGCAAAATTACTGTCGGGCGACGACCCAACAGAGTGCAAGGATATTGCGTGGCTTCTCAATGATTGCAATGACAAGCGCAAAGCTATTCAGGCTGAAATGGAGCGCGAAGCGATCAATATGATCGAGGATTTTGGGTTGGATCAACATCCGTTGATTTTCGTTGCGAGTGAGAATTTTCATCAGGGCTTAAGCGGCTTGGTCGCGGGGCGTTTGAAGGAAAAGTACGGCAAGCCGGCTTGTGTTGTCGCGTTTGCGGATAATGATCGCGGCGGTATAGAAGGGCGGGGTTCGGGGCGTTCTGTACCCGGTATTCATATCGCGCAAGCCTTCATTGATGCCCGTAATGAAGGGATAATCCTCAAAGGTGGTGGTCATGCCATGGCCGGAGGTTTTACAGTTAATCAGGATCAAGTCGAGGCCTTTAAAGCCTTTCTGTATGAGCATATTCAAAAACAGCAACAATCCGGCGAGGCAAATATCAAAACCGAGATTGATGGTATTGTGACAGTGCGCGGGGCACGTACGGAGCTTGTGAAGCTATTGCAAGATTATATAGGTCCGTTTGGGCAAGAGCATCCGGAGCCTCTGTTCCTGTTTCAAAATGTACGCATACATTCTGCAGATGTCGTTGGTGAGGCTCATATACGCACACTGATTTCGGATTGGGAAGGTGGCAGCCGTATGAAAGCGATGTCGTTCCGCTCGGTGGGCACGGATCTTGGTGATGCTCTATTAAAGCAAGGCCGTGAACCGTTTGATATTTTAGGGACATTAAAGATTGATAACTGGGGCGGGACAGAAAAGGTAGAGGTGCATATTAAGGATGCTGCTTTTTCTTCTATGGCCAATGAGGAAAAGCTTGCAGAAAAAGCTGCGCTCCTATAATTTCCTCTGACTTTATGGCTATGAGCGAAAAACACGAAAAACAATTCTTTTGGGCAATTGTGGCGACGGAAACGAGCCATGTATTTTGCTGTGTTTTGCCGACTTTATTCAGCGTTATGAGCGTGCTTGCCGGTTTTGGTGTTGTTGCGACAATGCCGGGCTGGTTGGAGACGCTACATGACACGATGCATCATTGGGAAGTGCCTATGATCATCATGTCTGCAGCTGTTGTCGCTTTGGGGTGGGGCTTGCATTATTACAGCCTGAAAAATGATTGTCATGATCATGGGTGCCATCACGAGCCATGCGGCCCGCGTAAACGTGCGGCGAGCAAGATACTTGTGGCTGCTACGATATTGCTGGCTTTTAACTTATCGATATATTTTGGGTTCCACCGCGGACAGGATCAAGCCGCAGCGCAGGCTGAACATGCTCAGAGTGACGATCACGGACACAGCCACCACGGGCACGAGCATTAATCGGGCTTGGTGAATTCCAGATTGCCCGTTTCACGATTTAGTTCACGATAAAAACAGGAATTTCGACCTGTGTGGCAGGCGGGCCCTGCTTCTACGCTTATCCAAAGGCAGTCTTGATCACAGTCGGTTTTAATCGTGACTACAGTTTGAATATTCCCGCTTGTTGCACCTTTGTGCCAGAGTTCCTGACGGCTTCTGGACCAATAGTGCATTTCACCTGTTTCGATGGTCTTTTTTAACGCGAGTTCATTCATGAAGGCGAACATCAAAATTTCGCCGGAATGCACATCGGATGTGATGCATGGGATTAAACCATGATCATCAAATTTTGGAGTAAAATTAAGGCTTTCTTCGAGTTCTTTCTTGCTCATGTTTAACTCCTGAACCTGACTTTGTTTTTCCAGATTTTTCTTTTGTAGTTATAGAAGAAATCGGCGGAAGAGTCGCGGGGGTCTTCGTAAAAACAATAAATATCTTCTGCTGCCTGACGGCTGTCGAGATTGTTAAAGCCGGATCTGAGGAAGATGACTTGCGGGTATTTCACGAATTCAAGTTTAACTTCTTCGCCGTCTAAGGGGAATTTGTCGAGTTCTGATTTGCCGTGTTTCAATCTGTTCGGGTTACTCATGACGTAGCGGTTGGATTCTTCGCAGATGCGCTTTGCCAGCTCGAGTTCACGGTTCACTTGATCATGATAATCCGCACCATAGCCAAAACCGAAGATGATATACACGATGCCGGCAATGATCAGTGCCGTCATTAACAGTTTTCCTTTTGACTGTTCATCAACCCAGTCTTTGATTTCGGTGAAAAAACGTTGTCGTCTTCTTGCCATGCCTAGCGACCTTTGAATTGCTTGTACCGCGTTTCATAGGCATCCCAAATTGCCTCCTCGCATTTGATGCCTTGAAGCTTGTAGATGTGTTGTAAACCCGTTGGGGATTTCGGGTTGATCTCGGTTACATAGTCACCAATAACGTCGAGGCCGACGAAAACTAAACCGCGCTTAATAAGCTCAGGCTTGATGCGAGCGCAAATTTCGCGGTCGCGGTCTGTAATTTCGGCGATCTGAGCGCTGCCGCCGACGGCTAGGTTGGCGCGGATACTGTCTTTTTGAGGCACGCGCAAGACACCGGCGATGGGCTCGCCCTCTACGACGATGATGCGTTTATCGCCCTGTTTGACTTCCGGTATGAATTTTTGGATCACGAATGGACCATGATGCAAACGGCAGAACATATCATACACAGCATCAAGATTACCGTCGTCGGGCTTGATGCGGTAAACGTCTAGTCCACCAAAACCATTTAACGGTTTCATGATCAGATCGTTATGCTCGCGCTGAAAGTCCCTGATATCCGTCAGGTTGCGGGTTATTAGCGTAGGGGGCGCTAGGTCAGGGTAATGGGTAATGAGGATCTTTTCGGGGGATTCTCGCGTTCCTCTGGGGCTGTTCAGGATTAACGTCTTATCCTCAACATGGTCCAGAATATGTGTCAACGCATCATAGCTAAGAGGATCGTTAAAATCCTGACGCATCAATATGATATCGAAGTCAGTTAAGGCAGTTTCTTTAAATGCGCCCAGTTCACAATGACCCACTTTTTTGCGTTTAAAGGTCAGAGGCGCCACATGCGCCGTTACTGCGCCGTTTTGCAGTTTTAATGTATCTGGCGAGTAATAAGAGAGCTTGTGTCCGCGCTTTTGCGCTTCTAGCCCCAAAACAAAGGTGGAATCTTTTTCAACTTGGATGCCTGCGGGGTGATCCATTTGCAACGCAACTTTTAGGGACATGGTCGGAAACGCTCTTCTTGGTTGATTTATCAGTGAAAATATAATAGCACCTATGCTAATAAGAAAGAGCAAACCCAGATAAATATTGCATGCAATTTGAACAACTCGGTCTGAGCGAAGATATCCTTAAGGCAATTGCCGATTGCGGATATGACGAGCCGACCCCCATCCAAGCACAAGCTATTCCGAATATCCTGATGGCCAGAGACCTTGTCGGTCTGGCGCAGACAGGTACAGGTAAAACCGCGAGTTTTACTCTGCCGATGATTGAAATTCTTCAGGGAGGGCGTGCAAAGGCACGTATGCCGCGCTCTTTGATCCTTACGCCTACGCGCGAATTGGCCGCACAGGTTGCGGAAAACTTTGATACCTACGGAAAATATACGGGTCTGAGCAAGGCATTGCTTACCGGCGGCGTTTCCATGGACGATCAGATTAAGTTGCTTGATCGTGGAGTCGATGTGTTGATTGCAACTCCCGGACGTCTATTAGACTTATTCGAACGCGGCCGTATCTTGCTTAATGACATCAAGATACTGGTGATCGATGAAGCGGACCGTATGTTGGATATGGGCTTTATTCCGGATATCGAAAAAATTATCAGTCTGTTGCCATTTACCCGTCAGACGTTGTTGTTTTCGGCAACTATGCCGCCGGAAATCAAAAAACTGGCCCAGAACTATCTGAGCAACCCCAAGGAAGTTTCCGTCGCGCGTCCGGCAACGACATCAAAGAATGTTGAGCAGTTTGTCGTGCATGTGCACCCAAGGGAAAAGCGACAGGTGCTTGAGCAGATTATTCGTAACGAAGATGTGCAAACCGCCTTTATCTTTTGCAATAGAAAGCGTGACATTGATGATCTTGTCAGGTGGCTCAAGGGTAAGGGCTATAAAGCGCAAGGTCTTCATGGGGATATGGCTCAGAAAAACCGTACCGAAACACTTGAAGCTTTCAAGAATGATGAGATTACCCTGCTTGTGTGCAGTGACGTTGCCGGCCGTGGAATTGATGTTGATGACCTATCGCATGTGTTCAATTTCGATGTACCTATGAATGCTGATGATTACGTCCACCGTATCGGCCGTACAGGTCGGGCAGGAAAAACAGGGCGCGCCTGGATGTTGGCAACGCGCAACGAAGACAAGTATCTTGATGCAATTCAGAAATTGACCAAGCAAAAGCTGACGGTGAAAGAGATTGGCGGTCAGGCTGCACAAAAAGATGAAAAGCCCGAGAAAAAAGACAATAAGCGCAAAGATAGCGGCAAAAAAGCCAAGTCTGAAGCCGCTTCTGGTCAGAAAAATCAGCCTGTGTCTCAAAAAACTGAAAACGAGAGCAAGGGCAAAGGCAAGCGTCGAAAGTCCGAAGACGGCGATGGTGACAAGGTTAAGGGCTTCGGCGACGAAATTCCGAACTTTTTTGGCTCTTGATAGTCTGGCTTTAAGTCTTGACCCTTAATGTCCCAAAGGTCACACTGATAGCTAGTTTTGTTTTGATTTCACCCCAGTATCCCTATGCGGAAATACCCTTTATCATTTGGAGTTTTAGCGTGCGTGTTTTTACCCGCACATGTAAATGCACAGCTCCTCACTGGCTATGACACTCAAACAGCTGATCAGTTCTCCGAAGCTACAGATGATCCAGTTAAGGTGGAGACAGCCTTAACACAAGCTCAGCCTGTGTTTGTTCCGCAGCAGGCGGAAGCCTCAATCGCAGAAGAGCCGTCACCGTCTTATAAGCCTTTTATTACCGGTTTTGGAAAGCCTCCCGTTTCTAATCAGAAAAAGGGTTCGCCGGTTGATATCGAAGCGGACAGCTTTACACGCGATGAAGTTAATAACTCTGTTCAGGCAGCAGGCAATGTCTTCATTGTGCAGGATGGCCGTATTTTAAGAGCCGACGAAGTTGAATATAATTTAGGTACGGATACTGCGGTCGCATCCGGGTATGTGGTCTTGCATGATACGAGCGGTGATGTGCACCTAGCCGATCGTGCTACATATACGAATAAACTGGAGAGCGGCACGGTTAGCAACCTAAGGACCACCATGAGCGATGGTGCACGTCTGACTGCGGTGGAGGGTGAGCGCAAGAACGGCATTGAAACTATTGCATATGACGCGTCCTACACGCCGTGTAAAATTTGTGGTGAAGATGACCCGACTGATCCGGAAACGCCTCTCTGGGCTTTGCGGGCGGCTGAGGTGAGGCATGATCAGGAAAATAATCGTGTTTCTTACAAGCATGCGCGCTTTGAAGCCATGGGTGTACCTATTGCCTACACACCATATTTTTCGCATCCGGATGGAACGGTTAAGCAAAAAAGCGGATTTTTATCACCGAGTTTTGGTTTCCGTTCGGATTTGGGTGGTTTTGCTGAGACCGGTTATTACTGGGCGATTGCTCCTGATCAGGATGCAACGATAGGGGTAACCGCTTATACGAACGAAGTTCCATTGGGTACACTTGAGTACCGTAAACGGTGGGATGATGCTTCTTTTCGTATACAAGGCGGTGTGACAACGTCAGACAGGCCAGATGAGGTTGCCGGTCAGCAAGTTACCAAAGATGATGAATTGCGTGGTTACGTCTTTTCTGATGCTTTGTGGGATATTAACGACAAATGGCGTGCGGGTTTTGATGTAAATTATACATCTGATGATCAGTTTGCCCGTCAGTATGACCTTGTTAGTGACAGTACTGATGTTCTGGAAAACCAACTTTATGCGGAGCGTTTTTCAGGGCGGAATTATGCGAGCGGGCGTTTGATTGCATTTCAGGATATTCGTGTACGCGATATTCCCGTTGATCAACCAAATGTGTTGCCCGAGATTTATGCTAATTTTAGAGGTGAGCCAGGGGCTGTGCCTTTGATTAAGGGTCAGTGGGAGATCGAGGTTTCAGGGCTTGGGATTGTACGTGACTCCGATGAGCAGGATGTGCAGCGCGGTAGCTTGGGTGTCGGCTGGAGTAGGGAGTTTATATCAGATTACGGACTTTTAACCTCCGTCGAGGCGCATAGCCGCGGTGACTTGTACTATGTGACGGACAGGTTTTCGGCGACTGCGGCCAATGGTCGTGATAGTCGCGATTTTGAAGCCCGCTTTTTTCCTCAGGCGCATATAGAGACCAGCTATCCAATGGCCAAGCCGTATGAAAGCTTTCAGGCCAGAATTGAACCTGTTGTCGCTTTGACCGTTGCACCGGACCTGACGGGGGAGGATGATATTCCGAACGAGGATAGCAACAACGTTCAAATCGATAGCAGCAACTTGTTTGAAAGAAACCGTTTTCCGGGAATTGACGGTGCCGAAGATCAAAGCCGAGTTACCTATGGTATGCGCGGAGGTCTATTCGGGTATGACGGCAGTTTTGCCGATGTTTTTGTTGGGCAGAGCTATCGTTTTGATCAGGGTGACAACCCGTTTCCGGTTGGGTCTGGTTTAGAAAACCAAGAATCTGACTACGTTGGTGAGATATCCGCAGGTTATAAAGATACATACCGTCTGGACTATCGTTTTCAGTTAGGAGGTCGTCAGTTCCAATCAGAGCGGCATGAGGTAGATGCTTATGCCGATTGGAACAGGTTCAGGTTGGGCAGTACGTATTTGTACGCAGGTGCTCTTGAAAACACCGATATCGATGAGAGCCGTGAGCAGTTAACTGCCGATGCGCAATATTATTGGAGTAAAGCTTGGCGTTCCCGTTTTGGCGCGACACAGGATTTGGGCTCGGACCCTGGCTTGCGTGATGCTTATTTGGGCTTGGATTATTTCAATCAATGTTTGTATTGGTCGTTAACTTTAGAGCGTAACCTAACCAGAGAAGTATCAGGTGATAGTGATACGGAAATTCTGTTCCGTATTGGTTTAAAAAATCTGGGTGAATTTGAAGAAAGCACTTTGCGTAATGCTGCCGAAAGCTGTAGTTGATATAGACTCTCAATAAGGCATAAACTCAAGTTTCATCATGACACAAACGCAGAATAAAATTCAGATTGCCTATCAGTGCCTTGGAGGGGGGATTCCTTGGTAGAGTTTTTGATCGATTATGACGTTCACATGTGGTTCGGGTTGTTTATAACAATCGCGGCTGCTGTGTCGTTCATTCGTGAAAAGGTTTCAATAGAAATTACAAGTCTGGCCGTTCTGACGCTGCTTTTGTTGTTCGGGCAGCTTTTTCCTTTGCCGAATGCCTCCGGTCATAACCAGTTATCTGCCACCGCGCTTTTGGCCGGGTTTGCCAATCCATCTCTTATCGCTGTTCTGGCATTGTTGGTGATGGGGCAAGGGCTTATCCAGACTGACTCATTGCGCTTTCTGACTTCCTTGTTTGCACGGTCTAAGAAAGCAAAAGGCTGGCTGTCCATTCTCGCGCTGATGATTTTTGTGTGCGTCATGAGTGCGTTTATGAACAATACGCCGCTTGTTATTATTGCTATCCCGATTGTGCAGGTTTTGGCGACAAGTGCAGGTTTTTCGGAAAGCCGCGTGCTTATTCCTCTGAGTTATGTTGCTATTTTGGGTGGTATGACGACTTTGATCGGCTCTTCAACAAACCTTTTGGTGTCGAGCACGATGAGTGAGCTGGGGTACACACCCCTCGAGTTTTTTGAGTTTATTGTTCCGGGCTCCATTTTGGCAGGGGTCGGGTTTTTCTATGTCTTTTTCATTTTGCCGAGATTTATGCCGGAGCGGTCAAACATGGCGCGTGAGCTCGCGGGCGCTTCGCGTAAAGAGTTTGTGGCGGAAATTGATATTACTGAAGACTCTAAGCTGATTGGGGCTGAGTGCGACGGCGGAAAGTTTCCCGGTTTGCCTGACCTCAATATTAAGCTCATTCAGCGGGGAGGGCATATTATCCTTCCTCCGTTTGAAGGATACACAATCGAGGCACACGATATTCTTATCATCTCTGCAACTCGTGAAAGTTTGACGAAGTTATTGGCGCAATATCCGGGGTTCCTGCTTTCGGAAGAGGAAGCGGCCGCCATGAAGAGAGCTTCTCTGCAGGAGTTGGATGAAGAGGATGATGCTCCGCCGCCTGAGGATGTGAATGTTCAGACACGTGTTTTGGCCGAGATTATGATTACGCCGGCATCGCGTATGGTGGATATGTCTCTGGACCATGCAAATTTCCAGAAGCAGTATGGTGTTGTGGTGTTGGGGATTCAGCGCCGCGCCAAAGTGGTTCGTCGCCGTTTGGGCCGAATCCGCCTTGAATCTGGTGATGTGCTGTTGATTGCAGGGAATAGAACCACTGTGAATGCGATGCGTGATAGTACTGACTTCATTGTGCTTTCCGGCTCCAAGCGGGATTTGCCGATCATGGGCAAGACCCCGATTGCACTGGGGATTTTTATTACGGTTATTGGCTTGGCGGCGGCCAATATCATCAGTATCCCTGTTGCGGCAATTGCCGGTAGTGCGAGTATGATCGCCACGGGGTGCTTAAATATTCGTCAGGCTACACGTGCGATTGATCGTAAGATCTTTCTTCTCGTGGGCTCTATGTTGGCACTTGGGGTCATTCTGGAGGCATCGGGTGCGGCACGGTATATAGCGGAAATGGTTCTGTCATTGCCGTTTGCTGATACGCCGCTTTCCATTCTTGCGATCATGTTTATTCTGGTTGCGATTACGACCAACGTGTTAAGCAACAATGCCTGTGCGATCCTGTTTACACCGATCGCGATGAATTTGGCGGGCAGCATCGAAGCACCTGCGAGCCTGCCTATCGATATGGCGACTTTGTTCGCTATTACTGTTATTTTCGCAGCGAACTGCTCGTTTGCGTCGCCGATCGGGTACCAAACGAATTTGCTGGTTATGGGGCCCGGGCACTACCGTTTCAGAGACTTTATTAAGGGCGGTGTGCCATTGGTTTTGATTTTATGGGTCACCTTCATTATGATCGCAAAATTCTATTACGGATTAAGCTAAAAGATTTTGCAAAGTAGATGCGCGTTTCGAGTTACAACCCCAGAGATAGATACAAACGAAAGAGCTCAGAGCAGATGCTCGCGTTCGGCGTTGTTCTGTTTATTTTATTCTTGGCGTTTGCTGTCGGCTTTTTTGTAGGTTCAAGCAATTCTACGCAAAGCGGTGAGGCTGCGATTAAGCAGAATGAAGAGCTGTTGAACCAACGGGAGGAGCTGCAAGATCAGGTGACGGCGCTGAGTGCGGAAATCCAGACGTTGCAAACAAGGATTGAGCAGCAGGAGAGCGAGTTTAAGGAAGCTATGCCTGAAGGCCCGTTGAGAGAGCTCGTGTCCTTACTGAAAAAGTCACTCGATGAAGGGAAAGACCCGCAGAGATTAGCGTTTATGCTGCAATCGGGTCGCGCGCCGCGCAATTGCACAGAGCCGGACACCAAGCGTTTTGTTGTATCGACACCTGCGTATGAAGGTCCCGTTAGTGAGGTTAGCCTTGAGGAAGGTGCACTGGTTGTGACGGGTAAAGGGCGTTCATCGATTAATGAGGAAGGACAGCCCGAAGCGTGGTACGATCCGACCAAGATGGTTGAGGTGCAGTTTAAGACTGCTGAAGGTCAGAAGACGAAAAAAGGGACATTGCCGATCCGCCATTCAATCGTCGTTAATGACCGTGAGTACCGCTTAACAATTGCTCGTGGAGCGCAATCCTTCGCGAAGATTGTCTACGATTCATGTGACTACCCCTAAGGGGACGCGATCTCTTTGAGAATTTTGCTGAAATCAGGCTGGATTTCAAAGTCCAGTGAAAACGGGCGGCCCTGCATCAATATCGGGTTTTTGCCTTTACCGAATACTTTGACTTTAATTTTGTCGGGGAATTGGCCTTCGGCCTTAATTTCCAAAAAGTCGTAATGAAAGTTTTCGAGCGCAAACTTCATGGTTTCTTTTTCGAGGTCTTCCATCTCTAGCATTTCAAAGAACGTAGGATCGGTGATTTTGAGTGTCCCCGCCTGATTGTTCGTCAAGGTTAGGCGCTCCAATGTGAGTTTGTCATTTTCGGTGATAAAGGTGGCGCTGCCGTCCAACTTTCCGCTTCCACTCCAGTTCTTATCGCTAAAGAGCCTGAGTAGCTGCCCGATATTCACTTCCTGAAATTGCATGAGTGTTTTGTTGGCGGTCGATTTGGGGATGAAAATTTTTAAGCCTGCGGCATCAACCTTCAGGTCGTTTGCGATAAGCTGCCCGTTGCGAATTTGTAGAGATGTTTTACAGCTTTTTTTCAGTTTGAAACTCGCAATATCGCATTGGATGTCTTTTTTTGTTTCGCTGTTCAACTCTTTGAGGTCGGTGATTTTGAGTGTGGCATTTATATTCGAAAGTGTCATGAAGCTGAATGGTATGCTGACACTTTGTAAATTTGCTTCGACATCACCGCTGATATCATCGTCTGTATGTGTCAGAGAACCTTTCAGTTCTAGTGAGCCTGCAAGCTGTTTAGAGATGTTTACCAGAGGGATTGGTGTGCTGATGAATTCTCCGTTCATACCGTCTTCTGTGGGGCTGAACTGCCCTGTGATCGAGGCGTTATTGGCCTCATCTTTGATTTGGAATTTAAAGTCTGTTTGTTTGGCGAATTTTGTTGTGATGTTGGTGAGTGTATCCAGTGTGCCTACGGTTTGGTCGTCTATTGAAATGTATGACTGCGATCTTAGAAAATTCACGGCCGTACCGAGCGTGTCGGCATGGAGTTGTCCTACAAATTCTTCGGGACTAAAGATGTCGGGAATGGTGAGGCTTAGCTCTAACCCTTCATAACCTGCTGACTTGGCACTGACGATTGCTTTGGGTTTGTTGCCTTTGGTGTCGACCGTGATGGCAGTGTTTTGCCAGGGCGTGTCATAGAACTTCATTGCGCCGGCCTGTATTTCGCTGACGGTTCTGATTGAGGATAGGTTTTCGCCATTTGCGAGTATTAAACCCGCAATACGGGTGGCCTTTAGCGGGCCGAGGTCGAATTTACCGTTTTCAATTTCTATGCGGGCGTCGACGAAACCGTTTTGATTGTATTGTCCTTCGATTTTGGCGTTTATCGAAATTTGTTTTTGCAGGGCGGATATGTCCCCCTGCATTTTCAGTTCACTGCCTGTGTTTTGTATTTGGCTTGTGCCCGAAATGTTGATGCCGCCAAATTTTTCGCTGAGGAGGGATAGGCGAAAGTCTTCAAGAATAAGGGTTTTGGGTAGCTTTGAAAAATCCGGATTTAAATTTTCCGGCGCCTCGAATCCTGCAATTGTGATGACACCATCCTCAGACAGTTCTCCGGTTAAAACGAGGTTTTTGAGGGTTACCCGATCGAGTTTCTTGCTGAGTGAAAACGGCGAATATTCAGCGGTAAGGCTGCCGATTTGGCTGAATGCGTCTTCGTCCAGAGCAATTTCGGAATATATTAGAGCGCCGTTTTCGGTGCGTGCTTGCGGGAAGCTGACATCTTTAAAACCGAGTTCAGCGATAGCGGGGGGGAGTGCCGCGCTTATATATTGCGGTTTTTGAGATATTTGAAAGCCTATATATGCGCCGATGCCGACGAAGATTGCGAGCGGTATGAGTCCTAGGCGTTTATTCATGATGCAATCATGGTGTTGCGTATGGGGTGCGTCAAGGGCGCAGATTAAACGTCAATGTCACTGGCGAATTCTGCGTTGTCTTGAATAAACTGGAAGCGGCTTTCTGCGTTCTTACCCATTAGACGTTCAACGAGATCGTCGACGTCGGCTAGGGTTGTTTGCGCCTCGAGCGGGTTTTCACCTTCAAGATCGTCATTCATCTGGGTTGCCAACATTGCCGCTTCGGGCAGTTTAACACGCAGCAGGACACGGCTTTCTGGGTCCATCGTCGTTTCTTTAAGCTGTTTGGCGGGCATTTCGCCAAGACCCTTAAAGCGGCTGACTTCGACTTTGCTTTTGCCCTTAAATGTTGTTTGCATCAACTCATCCTTATGCAGGTCGTCTTTCGCATAGGCGCTAAGGGAGCCGCTGACAAGGCGGTATAGAGGAGGTTGAGCGATATAGAGATGGCCTTCTTCGATGAGGCCGCGCATCTGGCTGTAGAAAAATGTGATGAGCAAGGAGGCGATGTGCGCTCCGTCAACGTCCGCATCGGTCATGATGATCACGCGTTCATAGCGCAGTTTGTCGACATTGAAGTCTTTGCCTGCGCCGCAGCCTAAAGCTTGAATGAGGTCCTGAATTTCCTGATTAGCGCGGATTTTGTCGGCTGTCGCGCTGATTACGTTGAGAATTTTACCACGTAAGGGCAGGATCGCTTGGGTTTCACGGTTTCGGCCCTGTTTGGCCGAACCGCCCGCACTGTCCCCCTCAACGATGAAAAGCTCAGTGTCATCAGCGCTTGCACGGCTACAGTCAGCAAGTTTTCCGGGAAGGCGGAGTTTCTGCGTTGCTGTTTTGCGAGCTTGCACACGGTCTTGCTTACGGCGTAGGCGCTCCTCCGCTTTCAGGATAAGTTGTTCCAATAGCTTATTTGCAGATTGCGGATCGCTTGAAAGCCAGAGGTCAAAAGGATCTTTAATTGCGCTGTCCACCCATTTGGATACAGCGGCGCTCGCGAGCTTTTCTTTCGTTTGTCCCTGAAACTGTGGGTCTTTGATAAAGATGGAAATCAGCACTGCCGCGCCAGTCATGACGTCGTCGGCGGTGATGAGGTTTGCTTTGCGGACATTTGTCATTTCACCGTAAGCCCGTAAGCCCCGAGATAGAACTGTTCGAACGCCGCTTTCATGCGTGCCGCCAAGTGGGGTAGGGACGGTGTTACAGTATGAATGCGAAAGGCCTTCGCCATCGCTTGGCCATGTGATGGCAAATTCTATGCGTCCTTCACCGTCGGGTAAGTCGGCTTTGCCGAAAAACGGTTTAGGAACAATGGTGTTTCTTTCTTTAAGTGATGCATCAAGAAAGTCTTTTAATCCGTTAGGAAACTTGAAAACCTCTTCGGGCTTTACTTTGCTGTCAGCAGGGATAATTGCAGGATCACATTTCCATCTGATTTCGACACCGGAATAGAGATAGGCTTTTGACCGAGCCATTTGAAACAGCCAACCCGGCTTGAAATGGGCCTTGTCGCCGAAAATTTCAGGATCGGGGTGAAAGCTTACACTTGTTCCGCGGCGATTATGAATAGGGCCAAGATCTTCCAGCTTCGATGTCGGCAGGCCTTTTGAGAAGCTCTGTTTGTACAGTTTTTTGTCGCGGGCTACTTCTACCCACATATCATCCGACAGTGCGTTAACGACAGAGATACCAACACCGTGCAGACCGCCTGATGTTTCGTAGGCTTTGTTAGAAAATTTTCCGCCTGAGTGAAGGGTGGTCAAAATGACTTCAAGGGCAGATTTACCGGGGTATTTTGGGTGCTCGTCAATAGGAATGCCGCGTCCGTTATCACGGATAATCAGGCTGTAGTCGGCCTGTAGTGAGATTTCGATCCAGTCAGCGTGACCAGCAACCGCTTCATCCATCGAGTTGTCGAGAATTTCGCCGGCGAGGTGGTGTAATGCACGCTCATCCGTACCGCCGATATACATGCCCGGCCTTTTGCGAACCGGCTCCAGGCCTTCAAGAACCTCAATGGAGGAGGCATCATAATCATTTTTTACGGCAGCACCGTCGGCGAATAGGTCGGACATAGAATTAAGTGTTACTTTTATTTTGAAACTCTAGCTTACTTACTGCGGTAATCGTTTCAAATCAAGAGCGGCTGCGGTTTTTAGCGAAAAAAGACGTTTACATCTTTCCGATGCGCCCAGAGATTTAATGACAAACCATTGAAAAGCTGTGTTATCATGGGGTTGGTATTATTATTCAAGGTGATGTGCATGTTTCAGAAGAAGTCTGTTTTTATTTTAGCGCTTGTTTTCGGATTGTTTTCGATAGCCGATAGCTACGCGCAAGAAACAACGATCAAAGATAAGTTTTCCAAGCCGCTTGCTAAATTAGAGATGACGCCGATCACGGATTTTATCGGGCAGTCCTTCCCTGTTGAATTTAACAGCGCGAAAGCACCTGCACTCGATTTTTCAATTCGTGTCCCCAAAGGATGGACGGATACAACGAAAGCCAATCTGGATTCCGATATCGGACAAAAAGTTCTGAGCGAACTTAAAAGTTACTATGGTCCTGCGAATCTCTATGCTCCCCGAAGCCGCATTACAGTCGAGGCTGTTGAACTGGATTTTGATATTACGGCGGAGCGATGGTTTATCCAGCATTTGCTCGCGAATGGTTACAATATTCGTGGTCTTGAAGCGCGAAATGATCGGCAGGCTGATGCTTTGTATGTTTACTTGCAAGGTGCGGAGAGCTTCGGCGTACGGGCACGCGCGATCGTGAACGGCAAGATGGTGATTATTGCTAAATATGCAGTGCCCTTAGGCCGTTATCATGAAGAAAAAGTACAGATGGAACATGTTATTCGTTCCTATAAGGAACGTGAAGAAATCCATGAGTTCGTAGAGGACCTTGAACGTTACCTGTTCCTTGATATCGCGGAGTTTAAATATCCTGTTTCATGGAAGTTGCGGGCTTTGCCAATTCGCTCTATCGACAGAATGAAGGTCGAGCTTTTCAATATCCGTAAGATTGAAACCGGCTGGTATGGAGAGACCGAATCCCGGCTTGATGGTCAAATTGATATTAATCTGGTCTCGATATATTCCTCTGAAACATTGGAAGAAGAATTCGAATATTTCCAACGTGAAATAGATGAAAAAGGCCTGTCTATGGGGGCTATTGTCGAGGAAAGGGATGATTTCCTTTTCACTGAAAATTTCGACTTTGTGGATACGAAAGTTTATGACGTTACCGGTGTTACTGCGAACATGTTCGAGCATGAGCTTTGGGTAACGATTATGTTGGCGGGAGAATATTACTACTTTGTGACATTGTTCACGCCGTCACGAAACCATGACTATTTCTTGTGGGCGCGTAATGTCGAGGCATACAAGCTTGTCGTTGGGCAGCTCAAGCCACAAGAAGATCTGTTAAGTTCCGGTACAGTCGACACGTCCGCTATAGGAGGTTCCGAAGACGGTGAGCTCTAAGAAGAGTAATACATCTTATATTCGATAGGATGGATCATCGTTTCGTAAGCTTCGTTCTCTTCTTCTTTTAGTCCGATATAGGACTTCAGCATCTCTTCGCTGAAGACACCGCCTTTTAGGAGGAAGTCGTGGTCATCCTGCAAAGCCTGTAGGGCCGTTCTCAATGAATGACAAACAGTCGGAATTTTGCCGAGCTCTTCTTCCGGCAAGCTGTAAAGGTCATTTTCCATTGCTTCACCCGGATGAATTTTATTTTCGATACCGTCAATTCCTGCCATTAACATAGCGGCAAATGCTAGATAAGGGTTTGCCATCGGATCCGGGAAGCGGATTTCAACACGCTTGCCCTTCGGTGAGGCGCTGTGCGGAATTCGGCATGATGCGGAACGGTTGCGTGAGGAGTATGCAAGTAAGACAGGTGCCTCATAACCCGGTACCAAACGTTTGTAGCTGTTGGTCGACGGGTTTGTGAATGCATTCAATGCCTTTGCGTGTTTGATAATGCCGCCGATATAATAGAGTGCTGTGTCTGACAGGCCTGCGTAGCTTTCGCCTGCGAACAAAGGCTTACCTGCTTTCCACAAAGACTGGTGCACATGCATACCCGAGCCGTTATCACCATAGATTGGTTTCGGCATGAAGGTCGCCGTTTTGCCATAGCTGTTGGCAACGTTGTGTACGACATGCTTATAGATCTGAATATTATCCGCACTATCGATGAGTGTTGAGAACTTTATACCGAGTTCACACTGGCTAGGCGCGACTTCGTGATGGTGTTTTTCGACCTCTACGCCCATTGTCTGCATAACCGTCAGCATTTCGCCGCGAATGTCAGATAGGCTGTCTACAGGGCTTTCAGGGAAATAGCCGCCCTTAATGCCCGGACGGTGGCCCATGTTGCCTGTGTCGTAATGGCGGCCACTATTATATGGGCCTTCTTCGCTATCAACTTCGAAGCCGACTTTATTCATGTCCATGTGGATTTTGACGTCCTCGAAGATAAAGAATTCGGCCTCTGGCCCGAAATATGCGGTATCGGCCATGCCGCTGCTGCCGAGATATTTTTCGGCGGCTTTGGCGATGGAGCGCGGGTCGAGGGCGTATGACTTGCCGTCGTCAGGATTATGGATGTCGCAGAAAATCTTAACTGTCTTTTGTGCGGCGAACGGGTCGTAAACGATTTTGCTGAGGTCCGGTTTGATCACCATGTCAGAATCGTTGATTGGCTGCCATCCTGCGATGGAAGAGCCATCGAAGAAAATTCCGCGGTCCAGTTTATATTCATCAAGGCCCGCTGCGTGTTCTGTGGTGTGCTGCCATTTGCCACGTAAGTCCGTGAAATTCATGTCAACGAACTGGATGTCGTTATCTTTGATATATTTGAGGAAGTCTTTGGTTGTTTTGAACTTTAGCTTTGAAGCGGTCACGGGCGAGGGGTCCTTCGGTTATTTTTTTGCAATTTAAACAAACAGAAAACTTGACCAGAGCTACCATATCAATATACAGAAAACAATCTGAATTGAGCAGTTGCTCATCGGTCTTATTATTGTGGCGGTCGTAGCTCAGTTGGTAGAGCACCTGGTTGTGGTCCAGGCTGTCGCGGGTTCAAGTCCCGTCGATCGCCCCATTTCTCCCCAAGATGATTACCTTTAGTCACGCGCCACCATCAAATTTGAAGTGAACCCGCGAGACATATAAGCATTCGCGAAGCGAATAGGGTTCAAGTCCCGTCGATCGCTCTATTTTCCTTCTTAGACGATTATCTACAGAAACCTGCGGAAATCTCTTGAATTTTGTAAAGTTTCGCATTAGTGATACATCCACATTGACGCGTGCGGCTGTGGTGAAATTGGTAGACACGCTAGATTTAGGTTCTAGTGCCGCGAGGCGTGGGGGTTCAAGTCCCTCCAGCCGCACCATTAATGAAGAGAGTACACAAGACGATTGAGCGTCCAAACTAAAGATCATACGAAATGAATGCGATGAAAATTAAAGATATCAAATCCGAAGGCCTTAGCCACGAACTCGAAATTACTATTCCTGCCAATGACATTGACGCGCGTGTTGATGTAAAGCTTCAGGAAGTTGGCAAGACAGCCAAGATGCCTGGCTTCCGCCCGGGTAAGGTGCCTCTGTCCATGCTTAAGAAGCGCTATGGTAAGGCAATTATGGGTGAAATTCTCGAAGCTGCTGTAAATGAGACATCTCAGAAAGCGCTCGAAGATAAGAAAATCATTCCTGCTATGCAGCCAAAGATTGAAGTGAAGAGCTTTGATGACGGTGAAGACCTTGTTTACACAGTGAGCGTGGAAGCGTTACCTGAGTTCAAGGTTGCTGATTTCAAAGACATTAAGCTCACGAAAATGCTGACTGAGCCAGAGGACAAAGAAGTTGATGAAGCGCTTGAGCGCATTGCAGCTAATAACAAGTCTTCGAAGGAAGTGACAACAAAGCGCGGCGCAAAAGAGGGCGATATCGTTAATATCGACTTCCACGGTCGTACAGCGGACGACAATGTTGCTCATGAAGGTATGCATGCTCACGGGCACAATCTGGAGCTCGGTAGTGGCCAGTTCATCCCCGGTTTCGAAGACCAGTTGATTGGTAAGAAGGCAGGCGAAGAGGTTGAGGTTAAGGTTGCATTCCCAGAGGAATATGGCGCCAAAGAATTGGCCGGTCGTGAAGCAATTTTCGATGTGAAAGTTAACGAGCTGCGCGAGCCTGCAGAAGCTGAAATCAATGATGAATTTGCCCAATCATTGGGTATGGATGACGTTAAGGCCCTCAAAGAGGCTGTTAAAGAGCAGCTTCAAAAGGAATTGGACGGTCATTCCCGCGTTGTTTTGAAGAAAGAGCTTTTGGATGCTTTGGACGATGCTAACAAGTTCGAAGTTCCTGCGGGCATGCTGGATATGGAGTATGAAAACATTATCCAGCAGGTTGAGATCGATAAAAAACAGCGCGGCGAAGAAGCTGAGCTGAGCGAAGACGAGAAGGCCGAGTACAAGACAATTTCAGAACGTCGTGTGCGTCTGGGTCTGATTCTTGCCCAAATCGGTAATGACCAAGGTATTACCGTTGCCGATGCCGAGTTGCAGAAAGCTGTTGTAGCGGAAGCACAGAAATATCCGGGTCAGGAAAAAGAAGTTTTCGATTACTACTCTAAAAACCCACAAGCGTTAGAGCAGATGCGTGCTCCGTTGTTTGAAGAGAAGGTCGTTGATTACATTCTTGAGTTGGCAGAAGTCAAAGAAAAGAAAGTCTCTCAGGAAGAGCTTTTGAAAGCTTTGGAAGATGAGAGTGAAGAGAAGCCGAAGAAAAAAGCTTCTAAAAAGTCTTCAGCCAAAAAAGACGAGAAGAAGGACGATAAAAAACCTGCGGCTAAAAAGAAATCAACAGCCAAGAAGTCTTCTTCGAAGAAATAAGTCGCTTTAGCGACGTTCTCACCTATATTCAGACTTGAACAAACCGTATCTCCCGAGGTACGGTTTGTTTGTATTCGCAAATTAACACATAAAAATCGGATAAAAACACAACATGACTGACTTCGACCCTCTCGAAACTTATGCAAATCACCTCGTTCCAACGGTTATCGAACAAACCAACCGCGGTGAACGCGCATTTGATATCTATTCCCGTCTTTTGAAGGAGCGGATTATTTTCCTAACTGGAGAGGTTAATGATCATATTTCTGCATTGATCTGTGCTCAGTTGCTGTTTTTGGAGTCCGAAAACCCGAAAAAGCCGATTTCTTTCTACATTAACTCACCCGGTGGCGTCGTAACGTCCGGTATGGCGATGTATGACACCATGCAGTACATCAAGCCCGAGGTGCATACTGTATGTATCGGTCAGGCCGCGTCCATGGGGTCTTTGCTTCTTGCTGCCGGACAGGCCGGAAAGCGTTATTCCTTGCCGAATTCCCGTATTATGATCCACCAACCATCCGGTGGTGCGCGCGGTCAGGCTTCCGATATTGAAATTCAGGCACGCGAGATTTTGCGTCTTCGTGAGCGTTTGAACCAGATTTATGTAGAGCATACCGGTCAAAAGCTTGCTGAGATTGAGAAAGCAATGGATCGTGATAACTTTATGAGTGCTGACGAAGCTAAAAAATTCGGCCTTATCGACGAAGTTGTCAAAAAACATCCAATGCCAGAGGATGATAAGAAAAAATAAAGCTTTTGAGGGTATCCTGAGTTGATATTGGACGATTCATTGATTTTTTGGCGAAAAGGCCCATATCAACTTTTATTAAAATCATTAATATTTAAGGCTTAAGGGATAACCATGCTAGGCAGCTCAAAACCTACTACACCGCTTCATGCGGTCCTTCCATTGCGTGATATTGTTGTCTTTCCGCATATGATTGTGCCCCTCTTTGTCGGGCGCGACAAATCTGTGCGTGCTTTGGAACATGTGATGCATGAAAACAAGCAGATTTTGTTGCTGACACAGAAATCTCCATCTGATGATGATCCCGGGCCCGATGAGCTTTATGAAGTCGGTACAATCGGCACGATTCTGCAATTACTAAAGCTCCCTGATGGTACTGTTAAGGTGCTCGTTGAAGGTGGTGAGCGCGTAAAGGTAGAAAAGTTCGTTGAAGATAAAGACTATCTGGAAGCGGAAATTGCCGAAATTAAGGACACAACCGAGATTAATGATGAGCTTGAGGCTCTCGCTCGCGCTGTATCGGCGCAGTTCGAACAGTATGTGAAGCTGAATAAGAAGATCCCACCGGAAGTTATCGTTTCCGTGAACCAGATCGAAGAGCCATACAAGATGGCGGATACGATCGCGTCTCACTTGGCGTTGAAGATCGACCAGAAGCAGGAGCTGCTCGAGGTTCCGTCTTTGCTTGAGCGGCTTGAGCGTATTTACGGTTTCATGGAAGGTGAGATCGGCGTTCTTCAGGTTGAAAAACGCGTCCGCAGCCGTGTTAAGCGCCAGATGGAAAAGACACAGCGTGAGTATTATCTGAACGAACAGATGAAAGCGATCCAGAAGGAGCTTGGCGAAGGCGAAGACGGTCTGGATGAAATGGGTGAGCTCGAGAAGCAGATTGAGGAAGCAAACCTTCCGAAAGAAGCTAAAGAGCGTGCCGATAAGGAATTGAAGAAGCTGCGCCAGATGAGCCCGATGTCGGCAGAGGCGACAGTTGTTCGGAATTACCTCGACTGGATTCTGGCTGTGCCGTGGAAAAAGCGTTCACGCGTTAAATCCGACATTAAGGCCGCCAAAAAAGTTTTGAATACCGATCATTACGGTTTGGAAAAGGTCAAGGAACGCATCCTTGAATATCTCGCGGTTCAGCAGAGAACGAAAAAGGTCAAAGGACCGATTTTGTGTCTGGCCGGTCCTCCGGGTGTTGGTAAGACATCTCTTGGACAATCTATTGCCAAAGCGACTAACCGTAACTTTGTCCGTATGTCCCTCGGTGGTGTGCGCGACGAAAGTGAAGTGCGCGGTCATCGCCGTACTTATGTCGGTGCGTTGCCCGGTAAGGTTATTCAGGGCATGAAGAAAGCCAAGACGGTTAACCCGCTATTCTTATTGGATGAGATCGACAAGCTCGGTTCCGATTGGAGAGGGGACCCGAGTTCAGCGTTGTTAGAGGTTTTGGACCCCGAGCAGAACGCGACATTCCAGGATCATTATCTGGAAATGGATTACGACCTTTCCGATGTCATGTTTGTTTGTACTGCGAACAATTTGGCGACTATGCCGCGTCCTTTGTTGGACCGTATGGAGATTATTCGTATCTCCGGTTACACCGAGGATGAGAAGCTCGAGATTGTAAAACGCCATTTGTTGAAAAAGCAGATGAAGGCTGCGGGCTTA
The DNA here is from genome assembly GCA_964562515.1 of uncultured Micavibrio sp. Taxonomy (GTDB): domain Bacteria; phylum Pseudomonadota; class Alphaproteobacteria; order Micavibrionales; family Micavibrionaceae; genus TMED27. The sequence continues at coordinate 1,964 of CAZLTT010000011.1, read as the reverse complement.
AAGAAAGAAGAGTTCCGTATCAGTGATAACGGTCTGCGCCAGCTTATTCGTCGTTACACGCGCGAAGCAGGTGTGCGTAATCTTGAACGCGAAGTTGCGAGCCTGTGTCGTAAGGCCATCAAAGAAATTTTGATGAAGGGCAAGAAGAAGATTTTCATTACGCCACGTAACCTCGAGAAGTTTGCGGGTGTTCCGAAATTCAGCACACGCGAGATTGATGAACATGATCGCGTTGGCGTCGTCAGTGGTTTGTCTTACTCCGAAGTTGGCGGTTCGATCTTGCAGATCGAAGCTGTGAACTACGAAGGTAAGGACGGTAAGGTTTCCATGACGGGTAACCTGAAAGACGTTATGAAAGAATCCATTACTGTTGCCGAGATGCTCGTTAAGTCACGTGCGGCCCAGTACGGTATTGATTATGAAGATTTGCAAAAACGTCAAATTCACGTGCACGTTCCTGAGGGTGCTGTTCCTAAAGACGGACCTTCCGCGGGTGCGGCCATGGTTACGGCTATCATTTCATGTCTGACTGATATTCCTATCAGTAAGGACATCGCAATGACTGGTGAGGTGAACCTTCGTGGTAAAGTTACCGAGATTGGCGGTTTGAAAGAAAAGCTTCTTGGGGCACTGCGTGGTGGTATCAAGAAGGTTCTCATTCCGGAAGATAACGTCAAAGACCTCGAAGATATTCCTGCGAACGTTAAGCGTGAGCTTGAAATCGTCAGTGTTAGCAATATTGATGAAGTCCTTACGCATGCACTTTTAGAGGTTCCGCAGCCCGTTGAGGCCGGAAATACGGAAAAAATCGAAGAAATTCCGCCAAAAAGTGCAGAAAATAAGGGCGAAGACGTAATTCGCCATTGATTCCTGTCGGAAAAAGTCCTAAAAGATTCGTATCAGGTCTCGAAAAACCTTGATGACTCTTCGTTTCAGAGGATTTATTAGTGTTTTCGAAACTACGTTTTTTTGGGATTATCCAAAAAAATCGTTGCTTAACTTAAAACCGAAAAGGGGATTCTTATGAATAAGCAAGATCTTGTAGCAAAAGTAGCCGACAGTGCTGACATTCCTAAAACAAAAGCTTCTGCAGCTGTTGACGCTGTTATCGATGCGATCAAAACATCTTTGAAAAAAGGTGATGATGTTCGTCTCGTTGGCTTCGGTACATTCTCCGTTGCTAAGCGCGCTGCTACAACAGGCCGTAACCCACGTACGGGCGAGCCAATCAAGATTCCAGCTTCTAAACAGCCTAAATTCAAGGCCGGTAAAGAGCTGAAAGAAGCAGTTAACAAGTAATTCTTGTTACCGCTCTAAGGATTTAAAAGCCTCGCTGTTTAGCGGGGCTTTTTGCTTTCTGTATTTTGAGTGGAATTTACGCTTGATATTTTAATCTCAAGTCCGTATACATTCCCATCGAGGGCGATTAGCTCAGTGGTAGAGCGCCTCGTTTACACCGAGGATGTCGGCAGTTCGACCCTGTCATCGCCCACCATCTTCCCTCCAGTGATTTTGCATTTTCTTGATTTTGTAGAGTATTAGGGCTACATAAAGCCCATGGTACAGATCATTCAAAAGCCAAGGCACAAAACGCATCCGGTAAAAGTTCGCAATGTTATTGTCGGCGGAGATGCCCCGATTGTTGTGCAATCTATGACGAATACAGACACTGCCGATGTCGAGAAGACGTTTGAGCAGGTTAAGCAGCTTTTCCTTGCCGGATCGGAGATCGTTCGTGTCACGGTTAATAACCAAGAGGCCGCCGATGGCGTTGTTGCTCTTAGAGAGCGACTGGAGAAGGACGGTCTGGATGTGCCACTCGCAGGATGTTTTCATTATAACGGCCATACTTTGCTTTCCGAGAATCCGGGGCTTTGTGAAGCCTTGGATAAGTACCGCATCAATCCGGGTAATGTTGGTTTCGGCAAAAAGCATGATGCCCAGTATGAAATGATGATCGAGAA
>CAZLTT010000010.1:25452-33477 GCA_964562515.1 uncultured Micavibrio sp. | reverse complement strand
TAGCCATCAACCGCGATCAGAACTTTCGGCTCGATCTGCGCGAAACGTGCGGCCGTTGCTTGCGCGCCCATCTCCGTCCCGACGGAGGAAAAAATCGCGCCGCGATTGGCCACGGCCATCATCAATATGTACGCTTCCGGCCCATGCGGCAGATACGTCGCCACGCGGTCACCATCACCAACACCGAGCTTTTCCAAAAGCTGGCTCCAACGGCTCACTTCGTCATACAGCGCCTGCCAACTCAGGATACGGTCTTGCTCGCGCCCCGCTACACGCGAAATGATTGCGGGGTCGTCCGGATGGCTGTGCGTGCGCTTGAGCATATTCTCGGCAAAGCTGATCTGCGTATCCGGGAAAAACGAAGCTTCAAGAATGTTGTCGGCATTGACGATGCCTTTTTGCCCCTTATCAAAAATCAAGCCAGAAAACTCCAACACTTGCGCATGAAATTCTTCCAAATGATCGACCGACCATTGATGAATCGCCGCATAGCCTTCGGGTCCGAGTTCACCGAAGTCCTCGCCCGTATTTTCCTCTACATAACGTTTAAAAGCCGCAAGCCGCGATGCCTGCATCTCGTTTAATGATGGTTTATGAAGCACTTAAAACTCCGATTGCCCTTTGATATCTGTCCAATAAGACCTATAGTTTATACGGATATTGCCAGAAGGCAAAAACTCATTATCGCCCCTATTTTGTAACGTTTCAGAGACTGGAAACGAATATTAAATCAAGCGGTTATAATAAGACTGAGGATGAAGTTTTACACCATGTTCCGATACATTTTAATTTTCTTGGCCTTTGCGGCTGCCCTGACAAACGGGCCTCAGGCAAACGCACAAGATAATCTGGTCAATATTCGCCTTTTAGCCGAGCGCGGCGCGGTTTCCGGCGGCGATGTAATTTGGATCGGTACTGAACAAATCATCGAGCATCACTGGCACACATACTGGCTTAATCCGGGCGATTCAGGCACACCGCCCGCTGTAAACTGGTCTTTACCTGACGGATTTGAAGTCGAAGAGATCGTCTGGCCTACCCCTCAAAAAATTCCTTATCCGCCCCTGTTGAATTACGGCTATGAAGGTCAGGTCTTGTTGCCACAAAAATTAACACTGCCCGAAGCACTGCCCGAAGGCCCGATCGAGCTGACAGCGGACATCGAACTTCTGGTTTGCAAGGAAGAATGCATCCCCGAATACGGCACATACACATTGACGTTGAACGGACCGGACGCACAAAGCGAAGACAACACCGCCTATTTCCAACAAACCCTGAAAAACATTCCTGAAGACGTCGACTGGTCTGCCCGTTTCTCCGAAGAAGACAGTGCGTTTACCTTAAAAATCGATCTGCCGGAAGCCTACCAAAATCTGGATATCGAAAGTGTTGAGTTTTTCCCCGCTGACTGGGGCATGATCAAAAACGCAGCAGACAGCAGCGCAACCCTGGAGGATGACGTCCTGACAATCACGCATCCGCGTGGTGAACGGGCAATTGATGCGATTGGTGCGTTTGATGCTTTGGTTAAATTCGACACGCCCGACGGTGAAAGCCACGCCTTTAACATCAACGCAAAATTATTTGTCCCAATGGCCATCGTCGACAATAACGGAGAGACAGTTGGTGTTGAATTAAACTTTCTAACGGCCCTGATCTTCGCGCTCGTAGGCGGACTGATCTTAAACCTCATGCCGTGCGTTTTCCCGGTACTATCAATAAAAGCTTTGAGCCTCTGTAAAACAGCGCAAGATCACCCTGAAAAGGCGCGGCTTCATGGGCTTGCATACACGGCCGGTGTCGTGCTGAGTTTCCTCGCTATTGCGGGCGCCTTGATCACATTCCAAACGGCCGGCGCAGAAATAGGATGGGGCTTTCAACTGCAAAATCCTTGGGTCGTGGGGGCTTTGGCTTACCTGCTTTTCATATTGGGCCTGAACCTGATGGGCTTTTTCGAATTTGCCAACCCATTCGCAAATATCGGTGGCTCACTCGCACAAAAAGAAGGAGCAAGCGGCTCGTTCTTTACCGGCATTCTCGCTACCCTCGTCGCGACCCCATGCACTGCACCGTTTATGGCGGGCGCTTTGGGCTATGCACTTGTCCAGCCACCAATCGTATCTTTGATAATTTTTGCCGCACTGGGCTTCGGCCTTGCGTTACCATACCTGACGCTCTCATTTATCCCGTCTTTGCAAACACGCATGCCCAAGCCGGGCCCATGGATGGATGTTTTCAAGCAAGTCCTAGCCTTCCCGATGTTTGCCGCAGCACTCTGGTTGTTCTGGGTGCTATCGCAACAAACCATCGTCGAAAACCTGTCCGCAGCATTGCTTGGCCTGTGGCTGATTACACTTGGGATATGGATATTCAAACATTTGCCGACCGATAAATTTTACCGCAACTCACTGATCGTGATCGGTTTGCTTTCTTTTGCCTTGGCCCTCGGGTTTTTGCCAACTAGCGCAACACCTCGTGAAGACATGACAACCGTCTATGCCACGGGCGAAGACTTCGCAAACCCATACAGCGCAGAGGCACTCAAAACTGCTCTGGCGAGCGATAAACCTGTCTTTACCGAAATGACCGCCGCATGGTGCATCACCTGTAAAGTAAACGCCGCTGTTGCACTCGATGTCGCTTCAACAAAAAAACTATTCGCGCATCATGATGTTCAATATCTGATTGGTGATTGGACGAATGAAGACCCCGAAATCACAAAATATCTAAATCGCTATGGACGTAATGGCGTACCACTCTATGTGTATTATGCGGCGCCGGACGAGAAGACAGGAAAGCGTCCTGATCCGGTAATACTGCCGCAAATACTAACACCCGGGATCGTGGCGGACTTCATCGAAGGACAAAGCTAAACATGAATTCACTAAGGCTAGGAACATTGAAAGGAGCATCTTATGAATAAACAAATAACATCAATATTGGGGGTCGTTGCCGTATTTGCGGTCGGCTTACTTATGTTTGGAAACCAATATGTATCGACGGCACAAGCAAACGCAGAGGTCGGTGCCCCCGCACCCGATTTTTCCGCTGTCGACACTAACGGAAATGCCTTCAAGCTCAGCGATCATAAAGGCGAGATCGTTGTTCTGGAATGGACGAACCACGAATGCCCATTCGTCTGGAAACATTACAGCGAGGGCAATATGCAAGCGACCCAAAAGAAGGCTGAAGAGCTCGGCATTAAATGGGTCTCGATCGTATCGTCCGCACCCGACCGTCAAGGGCACGTCAGTGCAGAAGAAGCCAATAAAATCGTAGCTGATGAAGGCGCAGTCGTAACCGCAAAAATTCTCGATGAAAGCGGCGAGATCGGCAAGCTTTACGGCGCGGTAACAACACCGCACATGTATGTCATTAATGCCGAAGGCAATCTTGTATATGCCGGTGCTATTGACGACAACCCAAGCCCGAACCCGAAAACAATCGAAGGGGCAAACAACTACGTTATCGCAGCCATGGAAGCTGTGAAAGCGGGTGAAGCTGTCGAAATTGCGCAAACAAAACCATATGGTTGCGGCGTTAAATACTAAAACGACCTGACATTATTTTTCAAAGGCTGCCCAATTTTTTAGGGCGGCCTTTTTTATGTTTACTTGTCACGATTCAATGTTTGCCGTATCGTATTAGAAGTGCTCCCGCGCTAGCTCTTTGCGTTCCCTTTTAATCATCTGCATTTTATATGTCTGCCAAGAAACACCGCATCACGCGTAGCAAAAAGACTCACGCCCCGAATCCCGCCGAAACACTGGCCCGCATAGCCATTTCGGAAGACGGTGTGATTGCCTATGCAAGTCCGGGTTTTTCCAGCTTAACGCATAAAGAGCCTGAGACTTTAAGAGGCATGGATGCGGAAAGCATGATCAGCTTCTCAGAGCTTTTAAACTGCGGCCCGACCATCACAGAGATAGAATCCGGCCTCCACAAAATCTACATCAACGGACAAAGCGAACCGCGCAGCTTTCATTTTGACTGGCTACAAGCACCAGACAACAAGCGCTACCTGATCGGCTCCGAAGCCCCGAAAAATAAAAAACCGACAAAAAGCGAAATGAAAGCCTTTGTCGAAAAACTGAAAAATATTGACGACAAAAAAACGCCAGACGCGTTCAGCGTTAATGAAACACAGACTTTCCTGGACATGTCTCTCGAAGTCATGCTGATCGTCTCGGACCTTGGAGAAATTGTACGCGCCAACCAGCAATTCTTTAGCACCACGGGTTATTCGCAAGAAGATTTGCACCGTCTGCATATTCTTGACCTATTTGACGAAGCCGACAGGCCTTATATCCGCAACACCATACAAGCATTCGAAACAGAAACTGCCAATGTGCAAGCATTCGAAGCCCGCATCATCACCAAAAGCGGTGAAAGCCGCTGCATGGAATGGCGACAGCAGTTAAAAGGACGCGAGCTTTATTGCTCCGGCCACGACATCACACCGATCAAGAAACAGGCCGAAGCCTTAAATGACCGTGAGCGTGAGCTTCGACAAGCCGAAAGCATTGGTCGTATGGGCCGCTGGAGATGGACAGTCGGTCAGGACAATATGAGTTGGACGCCTGAGATTTACTCAATATTCGGCGTAGAGGACGAAAACTTCGCACCCACACTCGACAACATGAACGCCATGGTCCACCGCGAAGATATCGCCCGCGTCAATCAGGCATTCCAGCGCGCGATCATCGCTGAAAACAACTATGACATGGAATTTCGTATTCACCGCCCCGATGGTGACATCCGCTTCATCCGCTGCGAAGGCCGCTGTGCCTTTGACGATGACGGGGATCTAATTGCCCTGTTCGGCATTATGCAGGACATGACCGAGCGCATGGCCTATGAGCATGATTTACGGATTGCCAAAGAACAAGCCGAGCACGCGTACGCCTCAAAAACCCAATTCTTGGCGAATATGAGCCATGAACTGCGTACGCCTTTGAACGCAATTATTGGCTTTTCGGAAATGGTCGAACGCCAATTACTCGGCCCGATCGGTACGGAAAAATATCTCGAATACATCGCCGGCATTCGCGAAAGTGGGGAGCACCTGCTCGACCTGATCAGCGACATTCTCGACATGTCGAAAATCGAGGCCGGCAAATATGATTTAATGCTCGAAGAGCTCAGCATTTTAAAAGTCCTGCAACTCGGGCTGCATATGATGGAAGGCCGCGCACATGAAGCCTCCGTCAAAATGTCGCTTGAACAGGATTTTGAAGAAGACCTCAAAATCATCGCCGATCGCCGCGCGGTTCTGCAAATCTTGCTTAACCTGCTTTCCAATGCGGTCAAATTCACCCCTGAAAAAGGCAAAATCACGGTCAAAGGCATTGCCCGCGAAGATTACTTCTCGCTTAAAGTCATCGATACGGGCATCGGGATCCCCGCCAATAAACTAACAAGCGTCACCAAACCGTTCGAACAAGCCTCTACATCCTACGCCCGCGACCATGAAGGCACGGGCCTTGGTCTTGCCATCAGCAAAGAACTTGCCGAAATGCACGGCGGTACATTGTTTGTGGAATCAAAGGTCGGTGAGGGAACAACGGTGACTGTACGTCTGCCCTATGACGGCAGCAAGGCGCAGATTAAAGCCTAACTAGCCCATATTTTTGAAGATCGAAAGCGCGTATTCTTCTGCGTCCTGACAAGCCTTCAAACCTTCTCTAAACGTCGGATATTTCAACGCAACGCCAAGCTCCTGCTTGATTTTGTCGTTCTTTACCCGCTTGTTGTCACTGTAAAAACTCCGCGCCATCGGTGATAAGTCGGCTTGCTCAAACGGGATGAGCGGCGGCGGCGGACGCCCGATCAATTCACAGGCATACGCGATAATCTCGTGACTCGGTGCGGCTTCATCATCGCACACATTATAAGCCTGACCGCCTTGCGGCTTTGCAAATGAAGCCCTCAAAATATTGACGATATCTTCCACATGAATGCGGCTAAACGCATGGCCGGGCTTTTCAATTCGGCGGGCCATTCCGGCACGAATAGAGTCCAGAGCACTGCGTCCGGGGCCGTAAATCCCCGCCAACCTGAATATATGAACCGGCTTTTGATATTGCTCAAACAACGACAGCCATTGATCCTCGGCGCGCTTACGGCGGCTTCCTCTCTGACTGGAGGGCCTTAACTCCGATGTCTCGTCAACCCACTCACCATCGCGGTCACCATACACACCCGTCGTCGACAGATAGCCAATCCACTGCAGCTTTTCGAGCTTAAGAATATCTTCTGCGTGCAATAAGAAAGTTGGATCACCATCATCACTCGGCGGTGTCGATATCAAAAGATGCGTTACATCCTGCAGCGCCAGTAATGGATCGGGTAAAGGTGTTTGCCAATCAAACAAGTGCGCTTCGATATTTCGTGTTTTAAGCAATTCGCGCTTTTCAACATCGCGCGTCGTGCCCGCTACATCCCAGCCACCCTGCTGTAGCAGCTCATGACCGAGATAATCGCACGTATAACCATATCCAAAACAGAAAAGCTTTTGATTGCTCATTAGCACACCCTAAAGAATTTTTTTTATTTCGTGAACTCCGTAAACGAAATTTTATGACTAGCTGGCGATATCCTCATACACAGCGACAGGAGCAAAACCGGGAATACGGTCTTCAAGAAGAGGGGCAAAACTCGGACGTTCTTTGATTTTGTTGTACCACGTACGGGCGGCGCTATGCTCTTCCCAAGGTACGTCGCCGATATAATCGATAGCGGAAAGATGGGCCGCAGCAGCGATATCAGCGAGTGAAAAGTTATCACCGGCAAGCCACTTACGCTTTTCCGTCAAAAATCCGATATAATCCAAATGGTAATGAATATTGGCATGCCCCGCACGAATAGCCGGACCATGCGGTTCACCAAGCTTTAAAAAGCGCTTCATCAGCTTTTCACCGACGATATTCTCGCTCACCTCGCGGTTAAATTTCACATCAAACCAACTGACAAGCCTGCGCGTCTCAGATCTTTGAACCGGATCCTTACCCAACAGATTGACCTCGGGATAGACTTCCTCAAGGTACTCGCAAATCACTTGTGAGTTCGCGAGCGTCGTTCCGTCCTTCTCGATCAACACGGGAACGTCACCCGCCGGGTTGAGTGCCAAGAACTCCGTGCGGCGTTCCCAGACTTTTTCGATTTGCAAATTAAATTCGAGATTTTTTTCAGCCAGAGCCAAGCGGACTTTTCGCGAAAAAGGATGCAGCCAAAGGTGAAATAGAGTTCTCATAGCTATAGATTAGATCAAATTTTTTCACCGACGCAATCGCTTTACTTGAATAAATACGAAAAATCGAAAGCGCTGCTCCGGCGTAAAGCCGTTAAAGCGCAGGATGCTCACTGCGCATTGGCATGGATACGGATATTCACGGTAACTTCATTTCCTATGGCATCCGTGCTTTCCCATTGATTCTGCCCGACCCCGAAAGCCAGTCTTTCAAGATCTAACTCGGCCTGAACAAGTGCAGATTTTGACCCGTCACCGTCTTTCGCAATTTCCAACGAGAATGGAAAAGAGACCTCTTTTTTCACACCCCGTAGCGTTAATGCCCCCGTTACTGCGAATCGATTCGTTTCAAGTTCACTAAATGATGTGCTTTCAAAAACCGCTTGCGGATATTCAGTAACGGCAAACCATTCCTGCCCGCGTGCCTGTTCATTTCGGTCCTTTGCACCCGTATCAATGCTCGAAATATCAATCGCAACCATCACCGTACTTTGATCCAACGCTTGCGGGTCAAAATTTATATCTGCGGTCCAACTGTCAAATCGACCCGAAATCTCTTTGCCGTATTGAACGAACGTAAAATCGATGGAACTGTTTTGCGGGTCAACGATCCATTTCTGCGCAGGGGCCTCATCGGACACAGCCTCCTCTACCCGAGCCTCATCGGCATCAGATGATTGGACCTGCTCCACGATTTCACCCGCAGATATTTTTTCGATTTTTTTCAAAATATCACCGGCGGCATAAACTGTCGGAACAGATAATATAGCAAGTCC
>CAZLTT010000010.1:17647-25352 GCA_964562515.1 uncultured Micavibrio sp. | reverse complement strand
TATATAGAAAACGATGTGTACCGTTTTTGACAAAAAACGTTCCCACGCCGCATGTGTTTCGAGATGTTTCGGAGCGTTTCCGAGCACGCGCGCCAAGATACGCGGCACGACAAGAAACAGGATCAGTAGCCCAAACGACTTGTGCCAAAAATATAGATCCAGTTTGAACTCACTGAATGGTAATCCGACCATCCAAAAGCCCATCGCCAACATCAAAAGCATGACCAAAGCCATCCCCCAATGGAAGGCTTTGGACGTCAAATTATATTGATCGGATTGATCCATACTAACGCTCCTTCAGCGTCATGGGAGCGATTGCTATTCGGCAGCCTTATCTGCAGGTTCTTCGCGCACACCTTCTACCTCGATACGCACCTGAACCTCATCTGCGACTCCGGGAACACCATATGTCATCCCAAAATCAGAACGCTTGACGGTGGTCGTAGCGGAAAGGCCCGCGACATATTTCCCGCTATATGGGTGAACATCGGATTTGTTATGCGTCACCGCCATAACAACAGGCTTGGTCACATCCAGAATTGTCAGATCGCCCGTGATATTGGCCGTATTCTCGCCCGTCACTTCAATACCGGTGCTTTTGAAAGTCATGGCCGGGAATTTTTCAACATTGAAGAAATCTTCATTCTTCATATGCGCATCCCACTTTTCATCATCCATATCGATGCTAGCGGTTTGGATCGTCACATCAATAGACGAGTTAGCAGGCTCATCACGGTCAAATGTGAAATGTCCGTCATAGTCATGAAACTCGCCTTGGGACATTGAAAAACCCAGATGGTTCACAAAGAACAGAATTTGAGTATGGGCCTTATCGAATGAATATTTTTCGACTTCTGCTTGCGCACCGGTCGGTACCGCCATCAAAGTCAACGCAGCAGCGGATAATAGAAACTTTTTCATGTGAAATCTCCTTGAGGTTAGCGGCCCGTAAACAAGCCATAGTGATTGAGAGTAAGTCTTAATAAAGTGAAATCAAGCTTTAGCTTCTATGAGGCAAAATAAAAGTTATACATACTGACAAAGGAATATGCGCCGAGCGCTGCCAAGCCCCACCCGACCAAACCATACTTATATTTCAAGGCCTTATCGTTCAGTAAGTCCTCGGTTGATTTGTGCCTCAACATAAAATGAAGCACCATCTGTCCGAGAATAAACCCACCTATAAAGCCCAATATGCCCATCACGTAAACCATCTCACTATTTTGCTTTATAAAGCCAAAAAATCAAGCTAAGCCTTATACATGGCTTGGCTACCAATCATCACTCTCGCCCTTGTCCAAGGGATTACCGAATTCCTGCCGATCAGCTCTAGCGGGCACCTAATACTGGTTCACACCGTTTTCGGTGAGACACAAAGTTGGGAATACACAAAAATTCTGGACGTTGCGGTGCATGTCGGAACGCTTTTCGCGGTGCTGCTATATTTCCGCAAAGACGTCGCGATCATGATCAAAGGGATTGTGCCTTTTTTCAGGCTCGACTTCAAAAACAGCGCGGCCGCCCTGAACCTCCACATCCTGATTGCCTCCGTCCCGATTATTATCGCCGGATTTCTGCTTCACCTGTGGCAACCGTCGTGGCTGCTGCTGACCGAAATCGTGGCGTGGACAACGCTAATCTTCGGGATCATTCTATGGATCGCCGATACAAAGACAAATGCGCACAAAACCAATGACGAGCTGACGGCCAAGGATGCACTGCTGATTGGCTGCGCACAAATTCTGGCCCTTATACCGGGGACGAGCCGTTCAGGCATCACTATGACAATGAGCCGCTTCCTCGGCTATAACCGCACAGAAAGCGCCCGCTTCTCTTTACTTCTCTCCATCATCGCAATCACAGGTGCAGGCGCTCTGGGCGCATTGGATGTCATGAAATCTGACAACGCATCCCTTGGCCTAGACGTTTTGATCGCAATGATACTGTCATTTGTTTCAGGGTGGATCTCGATTGCCCTGATGATGAAATGGCTACAGAAAATGACCTTCACGCCCTTTGCTATTTACCGGATCATCCTCGGCGCGGGTCTGCTGATCATTCTGTATGGCGGTTTTGTATAATCATCACCCGCGTATCACCGTAACTTTTGTCGAAATGCACGATGAATGACGCGCCCGGATTCGGGTCATGATCCTTTTCCATCTCCAGAACGGCAAAAGCATCATCCGCCAACAGCCCGCCTTGCATAAGAGATTGAAGAGTCAGAGGAATTAAATCTTTTCGATACGGCGGATCCAGAAAAACCAAATCATAGCTTTGGCCTTTTAGACCCGATAAAGACGCAGATGCATCACGCTTTTGAAACTTGGATTGCTCAGTCACATCCAACTCTTGCGCATTCTGTTTGGCAAGCGCCAGAGACTTCGCATGATTATCCCAGAATGTCGCATGATCGGCCCCACGAGAAAGCGCCTCAAATCCCAAAGCACCGGTCCCGCAGAAACAATCCAGAACCTGTGCGCCGCTAACCGCTCCGCGCGCTTCTAACGCATTGAAAATCGCGCCGCGTATTTTGTCGCTCGTCGGGCGAATATCCATACTCTGGGGAACCTGCAATTTACGCCCCCGATATGTTCCGCCGACGATCCTCATGACTGACCTTTAAAAAATGGCTTTATCTGCGCACGCAAAACACTATCCTCGATTTCACGGACGCTGCCCTTGGGCATTTTCCCCAGCTCAAACGGTCCGTATCCGAGACGGATCAAACGGTTCACCTGCAGGCCCAACGCCTCCATAACCCTTCTGATTTCGCGGTTTTTGCCCTCATGCAGCGTGACGCTTATCCATTGGTTCGCGCCCTCCTTTTTGTCCTCGAGCGTCGCCTTGATAGACTTATAACGCACCCCGTCAACCGTAATGCCCTTCTTCAGGCTTTCCAGACGCTTTTCCGACACATTGCCCAATACCCGCACGCGATAACGCCTACTCCATCCCGTTGTTGGTAATTCCAGATATCGCGACAGCTCACCGTCATTGGTCAAAAGCAGCAGCCCCTCGCTGTTCAAATCCAGACGCCCGACACTCAAGACCCTTGGCAAGTCCTTCGGCAGGCTCTCAAACACCGTCGGCCGCCCCTGCTCGTCCTTATGTGTCGTAACAAGACCCGCAGGCTTGTGATACATAAATGCACGCGTGCGCTCCTTCGTTGGCAGAGCCTTGCCATCAACAACAATCGTATCGCTGTCACTGACTTTAAACGCAGGCGTATCAAGTGTCTTACCGTTCACCTGAACGCGGCCTTCCTCTATCCAACGCTCGGCATCGCGCCGTGAACATAGTCCGGCCCGTGCCATAACTTTTGCAATTCTGTCGCCCTTGTGATTGTCTGATGTCATGGATCAAGACCATATATTCATGCGCGAAGCTTTGGAAGAGGCAAAAAAGGCACAAGCCATTGATGAAGTGCCGATCGGTGCTGTGCTCGTCGACCCCAAAGAGAACAAGATCGTTGCCGCCCACGGCAACCGAACGCGTGAGCTCTATGACCCCACGGCCCACGCCGAAATTTTATGCATCCGCGAACTATGCAGTTGGCATGAAGCACAACGCATCCCCGGCTATGACCTGTATGTAACCCTTGAGCCATGCGCGATGTGCGCGGCTGCGATCTCATTTGCGCGTCTTCGGCGGGTCATAATTGGAGCACCTGACCCAAAAGGTGGAGGCGTTCTTCATGGCGGAAAGTTTTTTGAACAACCGACATGCCACCATAAACCCGAAATTGTTTCGGGCATAATGGCCGAGGAATGCGGAACCATCCTTACAGATTTTTTCAAAAATAAAAGAAAAGAGAAAAAGACTTAAGCCGCTTTTTCAGCCTTAAGAGCACGCCAACCAATATCGCGACGACAAAAACCTTCCGGCCATTCAATCATATCGACGCCCATATAGGCGCGGCGTTGCGCTTCCTCGATCGTTTCACCAAGCGCGGTCACACCCAGAACACGGCCACCGGTGCTCACCAATTGCCCGTCCTTCTGAGCGGTTCCTGCATGAAAAACAGTCAAATCTTTAACTTCATGCGTAGCATCCAGTTTAGAAATAGGTGTGTTCTTCGGATAACTCCCCGGATAACCCTTTGTGGCCATCACAACGCAAAGTGCGGTTTTTTCACTCCATGTGACTTGCCCGCGGATATCGGCCAAGCGCCCTTGCGCTCCGGCTTGCAGGATTTCCAGCAAATCGCCCTGTAGGCGCATCATCATCGGCTGACATTCCGGATCACCGAACCGAACATTATATTCAATCAGCTTCGGCTCACCCTTCACAATCATCAAGCCCGCATACATAACGCCAGTAAACGGACATCCTTCGGCGGCCATCGCGGCAACTGTCGGCTCGATAATCTTATGGATGATCTTTTCTTCCAGTTCCGCCGTAATCAGGTGCGCCGGAGAATACGCCCCCATTCCGCCCGTATTCGGCCCTTCATCACCGTCAAACACGCGTTTATGGTCCTGCGCTGAGGTAAGCGGCAAAATCGTCTGCCCATCAGCCAGAGCGAAATAACTTAACTCCTCACCATCCAGAAATTCTTCAACAACAATCTCTGCGCCTGCATCTCCAAACGCTTCACCTGAGAGCATCTCTTTTGCGGCGGCAATCGCTTCTTCTTTGCTATTACAAATAATAACGCCTTTACCCGCGGCCAAACCGTCGGCTTTCACAACCACATTGCCCGGCTGCTGCTCGATGAATTTTTTAGCATCCTCAAATTTTTGAAAACGACCATATGCGGCGGTCGGTATGTCATATTTAGCGCATAAATCCTTCATGAAGCCCTTAGAGCCTTCAAGACGAGCGGCTTGCGCATCGGGCCCGAAAACATCAATGCCTTCGGCTTTCAGAGCATCGGCAAGTCCCAAAACCAACGGTGCCTCAGGACCGACTACGACCAGGTCAATCTCTTTGTCCTTGGCAAACTGAACGATAGCTGTGACATCTTCACCCGCAATATCGACACATTCCGCGCAACTCTCAATGCCCGCGTTCCCCGGTGCGCAGTATAATGCATCGCAATTTGAAGATGCTGCCAAGGCCCATGCCAAAGCGTGCTCACGTCCACCGGATCCAACTAACAAAACTTTCATATACTCAAAACTTCCCAATTTAAGAATGAAACCAAACTATATCTCATTCTTCTAACGAAACAAGGCTAGCGTTCCCTCCGGCCGCAGTCGTATCAATACTGATTACGCGCTCCGTCGCAAAACGATACAAATAATGCGGCCCGCCGGCTTTCGGACCTGTCCCTGAAAGCCCCTGCCCGCCAAAGGGTTGAGAACCAACGACAGCCCCCGTCATAGAGCGGTTCACATACACATTACCGACCGGCAAAGCCAGCGCCAACGCTTCTTGTGTGCTCTGCAAACGGCTGTGGACACCGAATGTCAGGCCAAAGCCAGTATCCTTTAGCTCCTGCAACACGTCCGGTAAATCATCGGATTTAAAACGCAAGACATGCAAGATCGGACCAAAAACTTCCTTTTTCAAATCCCGAATACTTTGAATTTGATAAGCGCATGGACCAAAAAAATGTCCCTCGCGCGCCAGCTCTATATCAAGCGGAACCTCATAAACCAGCTCTCCAAAACCGCTCAACGCCTCGCGGTGCTTGCGCAACAAAGCCTTCGCATCCTCATCGATAACCGGCCCAAGGTCGGATGATAATTCCATCGGATCACCAACATGCAATTCCTTCATCGCGCCGCGCAACATATTGATCACGGTATCCGCGACATCATCCTGAACGCATAACACCCGTAAAGCCGAGCACCGCTGCCCCGCCGAACCGAAAGCACTCAAGATCACATCGTCGATAACCTGTTCCGGTAACGCCGAGCTATCGACAATCATCGCATTCTGGCCGCCCGTTTCCGCAATTAAAGGCACAATCGGCCCCTCTTTTTGCGCCAGTGTAATATTAATCTCCCGCGCTACCGATGTTGATCCGGTAAAAGCCACACCAGCGACTTGCGGATGGGCAACCAACTGCGCACCCACGCGTCCGTCACCTGTGATCAAATTCAACGCATCTTGATGAACGCCTGCCTCGTGCAAAATCTTCACCATCACCGCCGCAATTAGCGGTGTTTGCTCGGCGGGTTTTGCCAAAACCGCATTCCCAGCCATCAATGCCGCAGCAATTTGTCCTGTAAAAATCGCCAACGGAAAATTCCACGGACTAATGCAGACAAACACGCCGCGTCCCTGCATCAATAAACGGTTACTCTCACCTGTCGGGCCGGGCAACGCGGCTCCGTCATCCTGAAAAACAAACTCACCCTGATTGGCGTAATAGCGCAAGAAATCAACGGCTTCACGAATTTCCGCGACCGCGTCGGGAATCGTTTTCCCGGCTTCACGGACGAGCAAACCTATACATTCATCGTGCCTGCTTTCCAAAATATCCGCGGCACGCCGTAATGCGTGTGCGCGTGTTGCTGCGCTTTCTGCCGACCACTGAACATACCCTTTCGTCGCAACATCAAAAGCCGTATCGACAAAGCGCGGCTCGAGGTTATAAACGCGGCCGACAACATCCATAAAATCGGTCGGACTTTTTACATCTTCGGCAACGCCCTGCCTGTGTGCTTGGCCCCCAATAATCGGCTCTGCCTGATAGGTTGTAGCAACGTCGTTAATCGCAGCATAAAGTGCCGCGACCTCCTCCGGCGCATTAAGGTCCATACCTTTGGAGTTGGCCCGCGGTTGCGGTGGCTCGTCCTGAAAGATATCGTCGGGCAAGGCAATTTTTGGATGTTTGGATTCATTGTAACTTTTTGCCTTTTCCACAGGATCAGCCACAAGCTCTTCGACAGGTACATCGGGGTCCAGAATACGGTTCACAAACGAACTATTCGCACCGTTTTCCAACAATCGCCGCACCAGATACGGCAGCAAATCTTTATGCGGCCCGACGGGGGCGTAGATACTGGCCCGTGCGCCTTCCTTCAACAAATGTCCGAAAACCGCACGTCCCATACCGAACAATCTCTGAAACTCGAACCCATCCCGATCATCGCCCGCCATCTCCAAAACGGCGGCAATACTATGGGCATTATGCGTACCGAACATCGGGTAGATCGTCTCCCGCGCCGCTAACAATTTCGCGGCACACGCCAAATAGGCTAAATCGGTATGCGCCTTGCGGGTATATACGGGAAAATCGCGATGCCCCTCAACCTGCGCCTGTTTAATCTCGCTGTCCCAATATGCTCCCTTAATCAGACGCACCTGCAAACGGCGCTCATACCGTTTAGACAAATCAACCACATGATCGATCACATGCGGCGCGGATTTCATATAGGCCTGTATCGCCAGACCAAACCCTTCCCAAGCCCCAAGTGACGCATCGCTCAAAACGCCTTCAAAAATTTGCAGTGACAGATTAAGCCGCTCGCTCTCTTCCGCATCGACGGTCAGGGTTAAATCATGTTTCGCCGCTTCTTCCGCCAGAATTCTCAGCTTCTCTGTCATCTCCGGCACGCATCGAACCTCTTGCGCAAATTCATAACGCGGATGCAGCGCTGATAATTTTACGGAGATACCCGGGCGTGTTTCTGACTGCGCGTCAACACGATTGGCTACATACTGGATAGCCTCGAAATAACTGTCGAAATAATTCTGCGCATCGATCGCCGTGCGCGCACCTTCACCCAGAATATCGTATGACATACGG
>CAZLTT010000010.1:2269-17547 GCA_964562515.1 uncultured Micavibrio sp. | reverse complement strand
GCCTGCGCCGTTTTACGATCGGGTATACGCAGCAGCGCCTCGGCCAACGTCATCAACGCCAGGCCTTCTTCACTATTCAGCGAGTAATCCCGCATAAAAATTTCGAGCTGACCGGCAGTCTTCTTCCCGTCCCTAACGGTAGAGACCAATGTCTTGGCGCGCTCCTGAACGGCCTTGGCCCTTGCATCGCTCCAATCCAACGCTTCAAACAGAGGCTGAACAGCCGCTTCCTCGCTAAGATGAAAGTAAGATGAAAAAGACGGAGCCGAAAAATTATGCATAGACCAATGAATCAGACGGTTGTTTTTATTGAACAAAGAACTCTATCATAGATTTATGTCCGACGCGCTTGCAAACAACACCGACCCGAAAAACTCAACGGCAAAATCAAACGTGCCGGAATTCTCGGTTCAGGAACTGGCCTTTTCCCTCAAACGCACATTGGAGGAAAATTTCGGCCGCGTGCGCGTGCGCGGGGAACTGTCTCGCGTATCAATCGCCGCTTCCGGCCATATGTACTCCTCCCTGAAAGACGATCAAGCCGTCATCGACGCGGTATGTTGGAAAGGCACGATGGCCAAACTCTCCGTCAAACCGGAGGAAGGTCTGGAAGTCATCTGCACGGGACGAATCTCGACATACCCGCAACGTTCGAATTATCAACTGATTATCGAATCTATGGAGCTCGCGGGCGAAGGCGCCTTGCTCAAAATGTTGGAGGAGCGCAAAAAGAAACTGGCTGCCGAAGGTTTATTCGCCGCTGAACGGAAAAAGGATTTACCGTTCCTGCCCAAAACCATCGGGGTCGTCACATCACCAACCGGCGCGGTCATTCGCGATATTCTGCACCGCCTGAGCGACCGCTTTCCACGCGATGTTCTACTCTGGCCCGTGTTGGTCCAAGGCGACGGCGCAGCCAAACAGGTTGCAAATGCCATTCGCGGCTTCCAGACCATCCATGAAAAAGGCTTCGCCCGCCCCGATGTACTTATTGTCGCACGTGGCGGCGGATCGCTCGAAGACCTCATGCCGTTTAACGAAGAAGAGGTCGTACGTGCCGTCTCCGACAGTGAAATTCCTGTCATTTCCGCCGTCGGTCACGAAACCGATACCACGCTCTGCGACTTTGCTGCTGATTTACGCGCGCCCACACCGACAGGGGCGGCCGAAATGGTTGTGCCCGTACGTGCGCAATTGACGGCACAAATTCTCGACGATGAAAAACGTCTGGTCTCCGGCATGAACAGGATCGTCAGCGAGCACCGCCAACGCGTTGAAAATATGGCGGCGCGATTGGGCGACCCTAAACGCCTGATGGAATCGCAAACCCAACGCCTCGATCATTTGGGCGATAAGCTCGGCAGCGTCTTTAGGAGCTATCTTGACGTTAAAAGCAAACCGATGATCACCCTCAGCGCACAGCTCAGACACCCGAAAACCCGCGTCGAACAAGCCGAAAAAGACTTGAGCGTTGTGACCAAAGCGCTGCTCGCACATCAGGGGAAATTAACGGAAAAACCAGGCCAAAAACTGGAACATCTCGGCCAGATGCTCGAAGCGTATAGCTTTAAAAACGTTTTGAAACGGGGCTTTACAGTGATCCGCAATGATAAGGGCGAAATTGTCAGTGACGGTCAAAGCGTTCAAGACGGCCAAACGTTGGAAATTGAATTCCGCGATGACAAACGTGTCGATGTAAATGTCGGCAAAGCATCATCAGAGGGCACAGCAAAGCCAGCAAAACCACGCACAAAGAAGCCCAAAAACACGGGCACCGATCAACAAAGCCTGTTTGATTAAATCCCTTCGGAGGAATGACCGCCTTGCGTGAAGCTATCGATCAGGCGGTCTGAGATCTGATCAAGACGTACAGCATTGTCATACGCTTTTTGTACAATCCCGACTGCCTCTTCCCGCTCCATCTCGGGCTCCAGATTCACATAGTCGGGCTTGTTCTTTACCCGCGCGTAAAAGTGGACAACATCGGATGACAGGCGGTCACCAAGAATGTCCAGCTTGTCTGTATTATTATCAAACACGCCGCGATCAAGTGACGGCTGTGCCTGAACAATATCACCGGCAACCTTATATTTCGGATCTTTTTCAGTATCCTTCAGGTCGCGAAGCATTTCGTCATACACAATCAGATAGGCTTCGATTTTTGACTTATTAGAACGAATTTCCGAATCCAGCATCGTCGCGAAAATCTGGCGCTCTTTGTTTCTCAGTTCGCGCTCACGGGCAATCATGTCCGTATTCTGTGTTTGTGCCTCGCGCACGTTTTTGAAACCGCGCATAATGAAATATGCCAAGGTCGTGAAAGCGCCGAGAATAATCGTTAAAACAACCGCACCGATAATCACATAAAAACGCAGGCGCTCCGCGGCTTCATCTTCTTGCTTTTCTTGTTCCCAAACACCAACATTCTGCAGTCGCGCGTCCTTTTCCGCATTCAGATATGATTGTTCGAACGGCGTGTTGTAAATCACATCACGGTCAACCGTGGCATACCCACGTTGAAGCATGAACAATCCCAAATCGATCTGGTTGGCATTCGTACACTGTGCCACAACGACCGAGCCACTGCGGGCCTTGAGCTGACAGCGCACAGTATTCGGCTCAAGCGCACCTTCTATCGCGGCTAATGCATTCAGATTAAATTGCGCGGGCATCCCCTGCACGGCGGCCACCCCCCACAACTCAATCGTGGTTTGTCCCGA
Organism: uncultured Micavibrio sp.; assembly: GCA_964562515.1. Lineage (GTDB taxonomy): Bacteria > Pseudomonadota > Alphaproteobacteria > Micavibrionales > Micavibrionaceae > TMED27. The sequence goes on along the minus strand of CAZLTT010000010.1, from coordinate 14,827 downwards.
TTTCAAAGTCACAGCATCAGAAGCACGCACTTTGGCCTGAAAAAATTTGGGCTTTGACGCCTGATCGGCGCCCTCCTGCGCATGCGCAACAGAAGAAAATCCCGCGAACAGAACCAACACAGCTAAGAATTTAAAAATAAAACGTGAAGTCATAGACGCTAATTTAATGAGCTAATTGCTGACATTGAGTAAACTATAGCACTGTTAACACAAATGATTGAGCGCTTTCTTACCCAAAATTACCCGGTTTTGTCTTCTGCGCAAAATTTATGCATATCTGTTATGATAAAAGAATGTCAAAAACCGTTGTTTTAAAGCCTAAACCGAAGCATATTTGAGAGCTTATGCGGGTTCCATTGGAAAAATTGTTGGAAAATTTAGGTGTGAGTTACCTTCTCGCCCCTTACGAAACACGCCCGTGGTTAGTCTATAGCGAAGAACGCGGCCTAACGTGCAGCGCCGAAGTCCGCATGGGCCCGACATCCGAAGACATAGAAGGCGAAATCCAGTTTTTGTACGACGAACCACCCGAGGACGACGAAGACAACGGGGAAGATGAAGAAGATGGCGGCGGTCGTATCATCTCTCCCGATGGCCGCGAGCAGATCTTATGGATGCGTTGCGAACCGATGGTCGAAGACAAATGGACCGTCAAAATGCTCCGTATCAAGGGCAAAAACTATGTGAATGAATTCCACGACTGGGAAACAAAAGGATGTGAATTTTTCTTATCCTGCGTAGAGGCTCTGCAAATGAACGAGATCCCCGATATCGATATATTAATCGACGACAAGATGCGTGATGACTCTATGTGGGGTGGTGGTCGTCGAGGTAAGGTCGGGCGCAAATCACCTAAAATTAAGCCGGCATCACTTCTCGGTATGAAAAAACCCTAAAACGCGAATAAGACACTTATTCCTGATTGATAATACAGCCGTAACGGCGGGCAAGTTCACCCAAACCAGCAGGCACGAAATCAGCAGTCGGCTTGAAGTGCCACTTCGGACCTTCACGATTAAGCTCGCCAATTACAACACCCGTATCCTCGTTGTCTTCAAGAATTTTATCCAACGCAAAACGACAAAGCTCGTGCTTGGTATCCCCGTTAACAATACGTACATAGGCGTTACGCACCATGTCGAGATTTTGCTCTTTCTCATAACCTTTATAAATCGTCATGGTGATCATTATCTGAACGACATCAAATGGTACGCCTTGCAAATCAACGGTGATATTTTCGTCATCACCATCACCGGCGCCGGTCCGGCTATCGCCATGATGTTTGATAGCGCCTTCTAATGCATCGGGCTGATTATAAAATATAAAATCAGGATCATGGCGGGTCATTCCGTTCTTATTGAGCAGAAACAAGCTTAAATCCAAATCTAACGCATCTGCATTAAATGCGTTCAAGTCCCAACCGGCCCCGATCAACACATTACGTAACGTCGGGTCTTTTGCAGATAGATTAATATCATCACCAAGCTTGACGAAATTATCGTCGAGTTCGACATCCTTGCCTTCAAACCGGGTATCAAAAATATCATCGCTCATAAAAAATCCTGCTCTTTTCCTTATCGTATCATGAGACAATCAAACGGAATAATAATTTGCACCAATCAGGTAAAATTGATCGCGTAAATATAAATCGTATAGGCAATGTAGGCTGACACAAAGACAACACCAATCGGTTTGTTAATCTTGCGGTATCCAACAACCAACCCTGCAAAAACAAGCGTCACAGCCAGCATAAACCATATATCGAAATTCAATAATTGTTCGGCATACGAATGATGTGTAATCGGTTTCACCAATGCCGTGATACCGATGATCATCAACACATTGAAAACATTCGACCCGACAATGTTCCCGAGCGCCATATCCGAATGACCGCGCTTGGCACTGATAATACTGGTCGATAGCTCGGGAAGCGATGTCCCGAACGCGATAATAGTCAAGGCAATCACATCTTCAGGGACACCGATAATCGTTGCCGATTCACTTGCGCCCCGTACCAACAGTTCTGCGCCTAACGCAACCGCGATCAGGCCGAAAAACAAAAAGATGTAAGGGTGGGCGGTACTCTGCTCATTGACATCGACAGCTTCGCTTTCGGGCGTATCAACGGTAATTTCGCCCTTCATCGCCATGCGATATTGAAGCAAAACATAGATCAACAGCAGTGCGATCATAATACCACCCGCTACGCGGCCGATATCGCCGTAAAGCATCAACCCCATTAACAGGACGGAGGAGAGCAGCATCATGACCATATCCTTGATAAGGCCCTTCGAAATCTTGATATAGATCGTCGAAATAATCGCCGCTGTACCGACCACAAGCAGAATATTGGCGATATTGGAACCGATCACGTTCCCCATCGCGATACCTTCTGAACCACGCAGCACCGCAAGAATAGAAACAATCAGCTCGGGCATGGATGTCCCGAACGCAAGAATAGTAAAACCAACAACCATGGGCGATAGACCGAAACGCTGCGCAATATACACGGCAGAATCGATCGTCCAGTCGCCGCCTTTAATCAGCAGAAAGATTCCACCGATCATAAATACCAACGGCATCATCAAAGACTGTAATGTTCCCAAATCCATAAAAGCGAATGCCTTAATCAGTGATCGCAGCCGTACGAAAAACAGCCGCTAAAAAGAATTCCGCAGCCAGACTACTTCTGACCGTCGCCCCATTCTAACCCGAAACCAAAGGCGCGGTCCATCTCGTAATGTCCCGGAAAATATTCAGTATAATTGGTTAATTTAATGCCGCCGCGCACATTCTCCAAGCCGCCAACAGCGCACAGCGCCAACGCGTCGTCATGTGCGCCCAGTGTTACAATCAGATCATCTTCGCCCGGCACGTCCAGAATAATTTGCGGGTTAATCTCGCTCCAACGCGGCGCACCATCATAAATATAAATGTAAACCAGTACGCGTTTAATCTCGTTCCAGTGTTTTCCGTTAACCAGAATATACTCGTCGTGGCCATCGGCATCGCCCGTACGCTCGTCACCCGAAAGCTGCATAAACGGCGCCTGTTCATAATGGCCAAACTTCTCGCCAAACGCCTGAATAGCGCCGCGCTCGCCGTTTTCCATCTCATACAAACAACCAATATCAAGGTCGATACCCTGATTAGTCGCCTTCTTCAAAAGGCGATCAAAAAACCCTGCTTTTTCAACCTTCACATTGTCCCAGGCCACGCCGATCAATAGTGACTCAAAACCCTCCGGTCCCGGCGAAATCGCAATACTCGACCCCGGTTCGTTCAAAAATTCACAATTTTCAGGATCGGTCGCAACCTCACGATAGCCGGCCGCTCCGAGAGAGCCACCATGCCCTGAAAATTTAGCACGGCTGCGGGTCGCTTCCGCGAGAGCATCAACTGAGGTTTTTTCATCGGCCATATCGTCACCTTATAGACTGTTCGAAAGCACACACTATCACAGCTGCTAAATTATCCAAATCCCCTAACTATCTGCGCTTACCGCGTATTGCTTGACTCACGATAGCGAATTTGCAACTGATGAATGATACTAAACATATTAAAAGGAGAGAAAGCATGGCACATCCAGCTTTTATTATTAAGACAGCTAAAGACGGTCAGACATATTTTACACTGACTGCTGGTAACGGCGAACCAATCGGTAAATCCGAAATGTACAAAACAAAAGCCTCTGCAGAAAACGGTATTGCCTCTGTACAAAAGAATGCTCCTAACGCTGAAGCCGACGGCGAAAAGAACCCTAAATTTGCGACAAAAGAAGGCAAAGACGGCCAGACATATTTCAACCTGACAGCAACAAACGGTGAAATCATTTTGTCTTCCGAAGGCTACACGTCTAAAAGTGGCGCCCTCAACGGTATCGAGTCCGTTAAGAAGAACGCACCAATCGCTGAAATCGACGACCAAACAGACGCTGCAAAAGCCGCTTAATCTGTTTTTCAGTTTAGATATTCGAAGAAACCGCGGCTTTGGTCGCGGTTTTTTTTATGGACGTTTTAAGGCTGTACGTCTTTTCTCGACCGCGGCATAAACATGGCAGCCCTCAATATGGTCATTAACCATACCCATTGCCTGCATCAAGGCGTACATCGTGGTTTCACCGACAAATTTAAACCCGCGCTTTTTTAAGTCCTTGGACAAGGCTTTCGAGGCTTCGGTTTTACCCGGAATGTCAGACTTTGACTTTCTTACCCCAACATCATCCGGCTCGAAACTCCAGAAATAATGCGCCAGAGAACCCTGCTCTTCTATCAACTCGATCGCACGTTTCGCGTTGTTAATCGTGGCCTCGATTTTACCGCGATGACGAATAATGCCCTCATCTTGTAATAAGCGCTCAACATCCTTTTCGGTGAATTTCGCAACCTTGTGAAAATCAAACCCCTTAAACGCTTTTCTGAAATTCTCGCGCTTGCGCAAAATCGTGATCCAGCTCAAACCGGCCTGAAACCCTTCCAGACACATTTTTTCGAATAAACGGACATCATCCGTTACCGGAAAGCCCCACTCCTCATCATGATAAGACACGTACAGCGGATCATCACCGCACCACCAACAGCGCTTGCATCCGTCTTCACCCTGAATTAAACCGTCTGTCATATTAATCCTTCACCAATCGTTCGATAACTTCCGTTAATGCCAAAAACTCACGTCCGGCGCGGTTTTTATCCTTATGCACTTTGATCGTCATGGTGATGCCTTGAAGGCTCGCAATCAGAATACGGGCAAATTGCCGCGCCTCCATAACAAGCTGCCCTTCATCCGCTGTACGAAGATGCCCAACCAACTGATTTTCCCAATCCAGAAACACACGTGATAATTCCTCGCGAATGCTTTCATCACGATCAGCAAGTTCAAGCGCCAGATTACCGATCAAACATCCCGCCTGATAATCCTGCGCGGTATAGCTTTGATAAATACTTTGCACCCATGCCAACAATGCGCCCTTTACGGTGTCGGCATTTTCAAAATGCTCATCCAGCGGCTTGGTCAAATGCTCAAGCGCATATTGTTCCAACACACGCTGCGTGATCTCGTTTTTATTGCGGAAATAATGAAATAACGCACCCTTACTTTGATCAGCTTTCGATGCGATCTGGTCAAGCGATGTCGCCTTATGACCTTGCGCCCAGAACAGCTCAGCTGCGCTATCTATCAATTTTTTCTCGGTTGCTTTTGCCATGAAAAATCCCCTTTCACAAATATAATACCGACTAGTTGGTTTTTAGCAACCTTTAGAGAAAAAATTTAAAATCTTGACCACAGGCTAAACCACCCCATAGTTAGTAAGTCACTCATTATTTAGGATATTTGTATGGACACCATCGAAGCCATCCGCCAACGCCGCGCTATTAAACATTACGACCCCGACCATGTAATAACACCGGAAGAAGAGGCGCAGATTAGAGAACTCCTGCGCTGCTCTCCGACCTCCTACAACATACAAAACTGGCGCTTCCTTGTTGTGAAGGACAAGGAACTTCGCGCGCAAATCAAAGAAGCTTCTTACAATCAGGCGCAGACCGCTGACGCATCCTTACTTTATATCCTGTGCGCCGACCTGCATGCCTGGGACAAAAATCCGGAACGATACTGGGAAGACGCCCCCAAAGAAGTACAGGATTTTATCACCCCCAGAATTCAGCCGTTTTATAAGCACAAAAAATGGCAGCAACGTGACGAAGCTATGCGCTCGGTCGGGATCGCCTCTCAAACATTGATGATCGCGGCCAAAGCTATGGGTTATGACTCCTGCCCGATGATCGGCTTTGACGAACTGAAAGTCGCGGAGCTCATTAACCTGCCCGAAGACTATGTTATCGGCATGATGGTCACGGTCGGAAAAGCCGCTGAACCCGCAAGACCGAAAGGGGGCTTCATTCCCGACGATGAAGTCTTTTTCGAAGACCGTTTCTAGGGCATTGATTTCGCCGAAAAACTACGCTACGCCTAGTGCTCTAACAGATTAAGGATATCTATGAGCACGCAGTACGTCTACGTCATGAACGGCTTGTCAAAGGCCTACGACAACAACAAAATTCTTGAGAACGTAACCCTGAGCTTTTTGCCCGGCGCAAAAATTGGCGTGCTCGGCCCTAACGGTGCGGGTAAATCAACCTTGCTCAAAATCATGGCCGGACGCGATACGGATTTCACCGGCGAGGCCTGGGCCGCAGATGGTGTACGTGTCGGTTATCTGGAACAGGAACCGGAACTCGACCCTGACAAAACCGTCGAAGAAAACGTTATGGAAGCGCTCTCCGACATTACCGCAATGATCACACGTTATAACGAAGTCGCCGCCGCCATGGCCGACCCCGACGCGGATTTCGAAGCCCTGACCGAAGAAATGGGCGATTTGCAGGAAAAAATCGACGCTGCCGATGGCTGGGAACTGGAACGTACAATCAAAATCGCGATGGACGCTCTGCGCTGCCCACCGGCCGATGCGGATGTTACAAAGCTTTCAGGTGGTGAACGCCGACGCGTCGCTTTATGCCGCTTGCTATTAGAAAAGCCTGACATCCTCCTCCTCGACGAACCGACCAACCACCTCGACGCCGAAAGTGTCGCCTGGCTTCAACGCTTTTTGGGTGAATATAGCGGCACAGTCGTTATGGTTACACACGACCGTTACTTCCTCGACAACGTTACCGGTTGGATCCTCGAAGTCGACCGCGGAAGCGGCATTCCCTACGAAGGCAACTACTCGGCCTATCTTGAAGCCAAGCGCAAACGTCTGGAACAGGAAGCGCGTGAAGAAGATACACGCCAAAAAACACTCAAACGCGAGCAAGAATGGATGGGACAAAGCCCGTCAGCCCGCCGCTCCAAGTCAAAAGCGCGTATTAATGCCTATAACGACCTGTTGGCCGAATCCGCAAAACTCGATAAGCGCGGCTGTCAGATCGTTATCCCGACACCGCCAAGGCTCGGTGATTTGGTTATTGAAGCTGAAAACGTCAAAAAAGGCTTTGGAGACAAGCTGTTAATCGATGATTTGTCCTTCAAACTCCCTCCCGGCGGCATTGTCGGTGTAATCGGACCGAACGGTGCAGGTAAAACCACTTTATTCAAAATGATCACCGGTAACGAACAACCTGATGAAGGCTCATTCAAGGTCGGCGATACCGTAAAACTTGGTTATGTCGACCAAAGCCGCGATTCGCTTGATGGTAGCAAAACAGTCTGGGAAGAAATTTCAGGCGGTACCGACATCATTAAATTGGGCAAAATCGAGATGCAATCACGGGCGTACGTGTCCGCTTTCAATTTCCGAAAAGGTGATCAACAACAGTTAGTTAAAGACCTTTCAGGGGGTCAGAGAAACCGCGTACACCTCGCAAAAATGCTAAAATCCGAAGCCAATGTCATTTTGCTCGATGAGCCGACAAATGACCTCGATACAGAGACCTTGGCCGCTCTGGAAGAAGCCATTGAACGCTTCCCCGGCTGTGCGGTGATTATCTCTCACGACCGTTGGTTCCTCGACCGTTTATGTACTCATATTCTGGCTTTTGAAGGCAATTCTCAGGTCACATGGTTCGAAGGAAATTACGAAGATTACGAAGCCGATTACAAACGCCGCATGGGAATCGACGCAGATACGCCAACGCGCATAAAATATAAACCACTTCGTAAAGCCGGTTAACCCATTCTAAAATCATAATATTCACCACCCGCAAGCGCCCTAAAAAGCGCTTGTAAACAATTTGTTAAACGAATTGTGTCAAAATTATGTCTTGCTCGTGGTAGATTGTATATCGGGGCAAGCAAGGGCTTATACATCGCTAAAACGAGAAATAGGGCAAAATTAACTAAAATTTTAACTATTTTAGCGGTACACTATAAGGAGTGGTGAGTATTAAATCGTGAGCGGTATACAAACAAAACAAGTTATTAAATATGCAGTGCTGCCGGGAATCATTCCCCGGGTTACGGCATTGTTTTCGTCTGGATTCGCATATATCGCATTCCTGATGGCGCAGATTTACGGCATGGTCCGTCTCTTGCCGCCCGACCACCCTTACCTAAACCCGAGAAATACCGGCCGCTATGGTATCCGCCACGTCATAGCCGAATCCGCAAACTCGATTGTCATCAGCAAAAAGAATATCGACCAACTGATTATCTTTGTTCTGATGCTCACCGCGATCACACTACTCGCCCTTCAACTCGGAACTTTGGCCCTAAGCCTGTTATTCGGACCCGCTCTTGCAGGTTCGATTTTTGCAACGGCCAACCCCGATGGCGATATCGCATTCATGCTGCTCGATCAGGTCTTCGGCGTCGGAGACGGTACAGCCGCAAACAATTTCTTTAACTCCTGTGTGTCCAATACAGGTATTGCCTGTCCGAACCAACCGGCATCGGTTCCGTTCCCTTGGCCGTTCCATCTGGCGTTACAGAATTTATTCCGTTTTTACTCACTGGCCATCCTGATCATCGGTACGTTGATCTTTTTGTATTTTTTGGTCGTTGTTGTCGTTGAAACAGCCACAACAGGCGCGCCGTTCGGACAACGCTTCCAAAACGTTTGGGCGCCTATTCGTTTGGTCGTTGCGATCGGCCTCTTAATCCCGCTTCAGTTCGGATACAACTCCGGACAATACATCGCTTTCGCCGCCGCAAAATACGGCTCCAGCCTCGCGACAAACGCATGGCTTCGTTACAACAACGCCATTGCAGCACGCATGGGCGGTACAGGAAACCCATTAGGCGAATCAGAAAACCTCATCGCCGCACCGTCTTCACCGGATGTATCTACTGTGTCGATGATGATTACATTCGTACACACATGTGCCTTCGCCACCTATGCAAACGACTCAGGTATCGATAAAGGCGCGGGCGCTGCTGGGCCCGGAAAATACGATCTGGCCGTTCCTGAAAACGGCGGCGCATACACAAACTACATCAGCGCAGGTACAAACCCACGCGGTGTACGCCCCTATTTCGTGAAGAACCCTCAACTATGGCAAAGCACGACATCACCTGCTGATTTCGAAGAACTTACAGCCGGTACGACCTACGAAGACGCACGCGAATTTTATTCCGGCGGTGATATTATCATCCGTTTCGGCCGCCGTGGTGGTATCGACCTAAACCTCGACGGAACAACAGATGCAAACGAAACAGCACTATATTCCGGTGAACCCGGTCAGGTAGAACCGACATGCGGTGAAATCCGTATTCCGATAGTTGATCGCCGCGAAACAGACGCATCCAATAACCATGCTACAGACGGCTATCTCGGTACTGTAGCCATCCAGCGTTACTGGTTTGAAACCATTCGCGCCCATTGGTTTGACTTCGCCGTTGCCGAAGATTACGTGGACTTAGGTGGTCGCTATACATTGATCAACAACGGTCAATTCACAAAAGATGATGATTATCACGAATGTGAAATCGGATGTGCCGGTGGTACAGCCGCATTGAGAGATCTATTAACCGCAACCCTGCCGAACGAATGTAGTCCGACATGGCCCGGCACTGGCGATAACCGCGTCTGCGCAACTACAGGACCTCAAATTGCGTGGCGTCAAGAAGCAACGAGAATTCTGCAGACACAAACGGATACACAATTCAACACCATCTGGCAGGACTATAATACAGGCACCAACGAATTCGATATGGATCCCGCAATCTTGCAACGTGGTTGGGGCGGTGCCGGTATCTGGTTTAACACGCTTGCCCGCGTAAACGGCGCATTCGTTGAATCTCAGCTAAACACACCAAGTTACGATGTTTTGCCCAAGGTTATGGTGGAAAACAAAGAAGAGAAGAAGAAGAAAGACAACGACGCCGCACGATGCGAATTATATAACCCGAACGCATTACCAGACAGCGAAATCACGTATCAGCCTTCTACTGACAAAAAGACGGCCATCGTATTATACAAACTCTGCAAATGGTGGAGAGACACAGGGTCCACCAACGAAACCAGAGAAGATAAAACTCTGGATTCAAACGTCCTTAAACAAGGTATGAACCTCATCTTCGGTACATATGGCCTCTTCGCTATGACCGAAAGAAACGCCAACGTTCACCCGCTTTCCCAGCTCGTAACCATGGGTAAAGGTTTGGTCGAAGCAACAGTTCGTAACATCGCCCTGTCTTCATTCGCCGCTGTCGGCGGTGGTCTGGCAACCGCGATGGGCGTTGCCGGCGGTGGCGGCCTTGGCGATGCAGCCTCTGGCTTCCTATCTTCAACGGCCTTTATCGGACTAACGGCCGGTGTTGTGCTGTATTACATTCTGCCGTTCCTGCCATTCGTATATTTCTACTTTGCCGTCGCCTCTTGGATCAAAACCATCTTCGAAGCAATGGTGGGTGTACCGCTTTGGGCGCTCGCACACCTCCGTCTGGATGGTGACGGACTGCCGGGTGATTCCGCAGCCAACGGCTACTTCCTGATATTCGAGATATTTATCAGGCCGGTCTTATCGGTCACAGGCCTGATCGCCGCCATGATAATTTTCGCAACACAAGTGCGCGTACTGAACTTTATCTGGCTCCTCGTAACTGAGAATGTTGGCGGCCACAACGGTGATACAACAATTGCTGTTGCAGGTTTCCTCGAATTCAAGCGCGGCATTATTGACGAATTCTTCTACTCTGTCGTCTACGCGATCATCTGTTACATTTTGGCAACGACCGCCTTCAAACTCGTCGATAAAATTCCTGACAACATCCTGCGTTGGATGGGACAAGGTGTGTCATCATTTGGTGACATCAACCAAGACCCTACGGAAAGTCTTACAAAATACGCTGCATTGGGTGGTTTGACCGCCGGTCAGCAAGTCGTTCAAGGTATTAACTCAGGTGCTAAAGGGCTCGGCGCCGCTGTCGCAGCAGGCACAGGTCGGGGCGCTCAATCAGACCGTCACTTGAAAGAAAACATCGAATTCCTCGGGCTTGAAAACGGCGTACCAATCTATGCCTTCAACTACATCGGTGAAACCGAACGCTATAAAGGTGTAATGGCACAGGATATTTTGAGAATTATGCCTTCGGCCGTATACATGATGAACGGATACCTTGCCGTTAACTACGACATACTGGGCATCAAAATGGAAAGAATAGATGATGAATCAATCGGAGGGCACGCTGCATGAGTATAGGTCATAAAGACGTCCTCAAATATTCATTTCTGCCCGGCTTTAAATCACGGTTCAAAGAGCTGCTTGGTACGGGCTTCAATTACATTCCGTACTTCATCGCGCTTGTTTACGGCGCGGTAAGGCTGCTACCGGCCAATCACCCGTATTTATCACCATCAAATATGGGACGTTATGGTGTTCGACATGTTATCGCGGAAGCCGCCAACAATATCGTCGTATCCAAACAGAATATTGATCAAATCATTCTATTCGTGGCCGTGATCGTCGGCGTTGTCCTGATTGCGATTCAATTCGGCTTTTTTGCCATGGCCATGTTTATTCAACCTGCAATGGCGGCTATGCCGACCAACTTTGCCGGATTTTTTGTAACAGCCGCACCCGAACAGGACCTTGCGCACATCATGCTGGACATGGTTTTCGGCGTTCCCGACCTGTTTGAATCCTGTATTGAACAGCTGACGCCTTGTACAGACATCCGCGGTACAGACATTACTGCGCCGGGCGGTCTACCGGGCGGTCCCGAAGGTTGGGCCTATCAACCGACAGCATTCCCTCTGCCCGTGCATGATGGTCTGCATACTCTTTTCCTGACATACAACACGGCTCTTACAGTCGTTGCCGTTCTGATCAGCATGTATTTCATCACAACTGTGATCATGGAAACAGCGCAAAGCGGTACTGCATTCGGTAAGCGTTTCAACAAAGTATGGGCACCGGTCAGATTTGTCGTCGCGTTCGGACTGGTCTTCCCCATCGGCTTTGGTTACAGCTCTTCACAATATATTGTTCTATACGCTGCAAAATTCGGCTCGGCTTTCGCAACCAATGGCTGGCTGATCTTCAACGACGTCCTGAACACATCCTACGGCGCAGGCTTCAGGAACATGATGACCGATCCATCATACGATCCCGGTAACCCGGGCGCGAATTTGGTCGTCACACCAAACATTCCTGAGGTGGGAACGCTATTGCAATTCCTTTATGTGGCAAAAGCTTGTGCCGAAGGGTACGCGCTCGCAGGTCCTGAAAACGATCCCCTGCCGCAAGAAGATGTGCTGATGTATCTGGTAAGAGACCCGGCAGCTGCTACAGATCATGAACTCGTTCCGGACTCATCTCATGCTTATGCCGACCTGATCGCATTCGCCGACGGCGAGAGTAAGGTTGTCATCCGGATTGGTAAAAGACCGGAAGAGACTGTGCAATCACAAGGTGGTACAGCAACGGCCGTTCCACGCTTCCCTGAGGAAAAAGGTAACGTAGAGCCGACATGTGGTGAATTTACGATCGAACTGAGCGACGCCAGAGCACCGGGTGATCAGGAACCCGGCTATCGCGACATGCAGGAATATTACTGGTTTGTTATCAAAGAAATGTGGTTTGAAGTGATGGAGGGGAACGCCGTTGGCGGTACACC
>CAZLTT010000010.1:0-2169 GCA_964562515.1 uncultured Micavibrio sp. | reverse complement strand
ATCGCGGAAATGAACGGCGCTCTGACAAGTGCGGTATTGAACATCCCTGCGCCGACTAAATATCCGAAGATCATGGAGAAAATTTACGCTGAAAAAAGACAGGCAGAAGAAAACGTCAACTTCGAAAGCCGCTTCAACCCGAGTTCAAACAGCGGAAACGCAACAGAAGGTTTAACACCTGAAGAAGCTGAAATCGCAGTAGGCCTCTGGCATGCCTTTGATTTCTGGCAGAGAGGTGGCGGCGTATCTTCAACACAGACAGCCGAAACAGGAAACGCAGCGGTTGATATCATCAACACACTTCTCGGAACAGAAGGTCTGTTCAGTATGCGCCGTAATAACGATGCGCACCCATTGGCGCAGGTTACAGGCGTGGGTAAATCACTGGTCGAAGCATCGATCCGTAATTTGGTCGCAGGGGTATCAATCGGTGCAGGTGGTGCGATTCCGGCTATCTTTGACAAGACATTCGGCCAAACCAAAGGGGTCATTGCGAACTTCCTCTTCACAATTGCGACCGTTGGTCTGACTGCGGGCTTCATATTATTCTACATCGTACCGTTTATGCCTTTCATTTACTTCTTCTTCGCCGTTGGCGGCTGGATCAAAGGTATTTTCGAAGCAATGGTGGGTGTTCCTCTTTGGGCACTGGCGCACCTTCGTATCGACGGTAACGGCCTTCCGGGACAGGCCGCGGTTGCTGGCTACTTCCTGATCTTCGAAGTCTTCTTAAGACCAATCCTGATCATATTCGGACTATTGGCAAGTATCTCGATCTTCTCGGCCTTGGTGAATGTATTGCATCAGATTTTCGATCTGGTCGTTGCAAACACAGGTGGTTTCGACGCGAGTCTGGAAATCTCCGCTCCGGCCGGTTATCAGACAAAAGTAACGCAGTGGCGATCCGCGATCGACGAGTTCTTCTTCACCGTGATTTACACAATCATTGTCTATCTGATGGGTATGTCGTCGTTTAAATTGGTCGACTTGATCCCGAACAACATCCTGCGTTGGATGGGGCAATCTGTTGCGACATTTGGTGACCAGCGCGAAGATTCCGGTCAGGCTCTGACAAGCACATCTACAGTGGGTGCGCAGCAGACTCTCGGCTCACTCAAAGGCGGATTGAACTCTATCGCAGGGTTAGGAAATTAATAAAAGCATTAGGTAGCATGGACACTCGATGGCAGCGCAAAACGATATTTTAAGATACACATTGCTTCCGGGCATTTTGCCGCGGATCGTTGCGCTGTTCAGAAATACATTTGCACATACCGCCTACATCATCGCCGTTATTTTCAACAACGTACGGCTTATTGAAGACGGACACCCTTATCTACAACCGGAAAATTTTGCGCGCTTTGGTATACGCCATGTTATCGCGCAAGCTGCGGCAAACCTCGTTTATTCAAAGAAAAACATCGACCAGATTGTCATCTTTTACACCATTCTGGCCGGTATGGTTTTGTTGGTGCTGCAATTTGTTTTGCTGATCTCTGCCCTCTTTGCAACGCAACCGGCTTTTGCTATCGGCGTATTCACCCATTTCACGCAGCTATTTGAAAACCCTAGCGCGATTTCCGGGTCTTTGGGACCTGACCAAGATGTTGCCTTCATAGTACTGGACCACGTCTTCGGATTGGGCGACGGAACCGCAGCCAATAACATGTATAATTCCTGCGTCTCCAATTTAGGGGTCGATTGTCTGGATATGAACGGTGACCCGTCGGCCTCACCAAATGCGTACCCATACCCATTTCATGACGCACTTCATCAATTGCTCAGATTTTATTCTCTCGGCCTGCTTTATGTCGGGACTATGGTCATCATCTATCTGGTCACAGCAGTAGTTGCAGAAACAGCCCAAACAGGCGTTCCTTTCGGTCAGCGCTTCAACAAAGCATGGGCACCGGTCAGATTGATCATCTTCTTCGCATTCCTGATCCCGATCAATAATGGCGGCGTCAATGAAGGGCTAAACGGCGCGCAGATGATCACATTCAAAGTTGTGCAGTGGGGGTCCAATCTGGCCACAAATGCATGGGCGTATTTCAACACAGGCGGTGGCGCGGGCGGTAACCCCTATGTTGCCATGCTCGACGATCAATACGAAGTGATCGGTGCTCCGCAAATTCCTGAGGTTACCGACCTCATTAAAAACATATTTCT
>CAZLTT010000009.1:31454-33985 GCA_964562515.1 uncultured Micavibrio sp. | reverse complement strand
CAATAGTACCGATATTCGCATGCGGCTTGTTTCTTTCAAATTTTTCCTTAGACATCCTTTTTAGTCCTCGTATTTTGCGTTTTGGTTACAATAGCTTCGCGTTTTTAGCCATCGGTCAGCGCATGCGCGCAAAACCGCCACGAAATCCTTGCTTTGATGTAGAAAACCCGCGGGGCAATGTCAACGGGTTTTTTATGCGCTTTCGAGTTCTGACAACGAGATCATGCGCTTATTATCCTCATCCCAGAGCTTGAAATTTTTGCATTCCAAACTGTCTTTGAGAGTCAGCACATTAATTTCTTTCAATTCCGGCATGGCATCCATGCAAGCCTGTAGCTTGTAATTCGGAATCTGCGCGCAGAGATGGTGGATGTGATGCAGACCGATATTCCCTGTAAACCATTGTAAAACCTTAGGAAGCTTATAATAAGAGCTTCCATGCAGGGCGGATTCCAACAAATTCCAATCCTGATTACGTTCCCAATATGCGTCTTCGAACTGGTGTTGGACATAGAACAACCAACCGCCGATCCATGCTGTTACAACCACGATCGGTAGGTAACCGATGAGAAACGCCGACCACCCGAACAACAGAACAAAAGCCCCGTAAAAAGCAGCGAGGGACAAGTTTGACAGCATAATCGTAGACCAGATCGAGTCCCGCGAAAGGGTTTTATAGTCTTCATAGAAATTGAAGCTCGAATTGACCGGAAAACGTTGGCCGATGATCGTGTAAAGCGGCGCACCGATAAAGACGATCGTGAACATGTGGCGGTAGGCCTTGTACCAGAAGCGTTTTTGCTTAGGCATCGCCTGATATTCATTCACTGTGATTGTATCAATGCCGCCGATGCTGCGCCGATCCAGATCGCCGGATGTCGCGTGGTGCATATTATGGGCACGCCGCCAGAAATCATAAGGTGTAAATGTCAGCAGACTCATGAAACGCCCGCACCAGTCATTTGCTTTTTGAGATTTAAAGAAGGAGCGATGCCCGCAATCATGTTGAAAGATAAAAATTCTGGTCAGCAATCCTGCAGCAGGAAGAAGAAGCAGGTAAGACAGCCAGTAGCCGCTTTCGATGCCATAGATCATCAGTCCGGCGGTCGCAAAAAACAGAGGCAACGTCGTCAGCAGTTGGAAAATGCTCGACGAGGTATCCGCCCCTTTAAAGTTTTTGCAATGTGCAAAAATATCTTCGATTGGGGTCGTACCTGCGCTCTTTACTTGCCCGAGGCCCTGAAAATCGTATGGGTGCATACAGCTTACTTTTTGTAATTTCGAATATTTAGACACCAAGCCTAGCCGCTTGGCCGCGTTTTACAAACTAAAAACTTCGAAACTATTCAGAGATGATGGAACGTGTGACGAAAAGAAAATGGAGCGGGTGAAGGGAATCGAACCCCGTGCGCTTAGACGCGCACTTCATTTTTTAAGAGAGGGTTCGAAAACTTCAGACAGCTTTACGGAAAGCCTTGGCCGATTTCAATGATTTGTGAAAATGGAGCGGGTGAAGGGAATCGAACCCTCGTAGCCAGCTTGGAAGGCTGGAGCTTTACCACTAAGCTACACCCGCTTATTGGATGGTTTGATAGCTTTACCCGTAACAGAATTAAAAATCAAGAAACTCAAAGCCCTGATCCTGAAAATAGTCAATCAAGGCACATGCCTCTTCAAATATGTCCGGTTGATCATGCATGAGGAGCACATGGGGTCCTTCACCTGACAGGCTTTCATCCTCATCGATACGTTTTTTGAGATCTTCGACAGTTTTGCAGTCCCAGTTCCCCTTGTGCCGCTGCGTCAGCATCCAGTCACCGCTCGTATAGGTGAACAGGCAATCGGCGGCCGATGACGGGTAACCATCTGGCATATCTTTAAAGGGTTGGGTAAAGCCCTGCTCCTTCAAATAGTGCTGAAGCACGCTTGTTTTGTTATTTTCAACGATCGTCGCGTCTTGGCCGTCCGCGAAGATACGTTCTACCCGCACACCGTCGCCGCGATCAATATAGGGGAAGCGATAATATTTCCCCGGCCGCTTAATGCCGCACCGTGCATAGGCTGCTTCGATTAAATGATCACATTTTTCCAGATCATCCGCCCAGTCCTGAGGCTCCATATCACCGGCGGGAATATGCGCATAGGAATGGTTGCCGATAACCAGTCCCTTTTGAATGGCATATTCGATCGCTTGCGGGTTTTGCTCCATGAATGCACCGCGCACGAAAAGCAGCGCAGGAATTTGGCGCGCAGACAAAAAATCAACCAGCGCAGGCGTATGCTCGCAGGGGCTGTCGTCGATTGTCAGATACGCCGTGCGTTTATTCGACATGCATTAGCCCCTTCAGCGCGGGGTACGGATCTTTGATATACAGGATCGGCGTTGCGCCCAGATCGCGTTTCACGGAATCAACCGCATCAATACGGAAAGATTCAAGGAACGTATCAACATCAAACAAGCCGACAGCCTTTAACCGTTCCACGACGCCGCCCGTGATATATAAGCCGCCATATGCATTGCCTGTAACGAC
>CAZLTT010000009.1:22646-31354 GCA_964562515.1 uncultured Micavibrio sp. | reverse complement strand
CCATGTGTCTTTTGAACGTATTTCGGATCCTTGTGAAAATAGGCGAGCCCCAAACCTGTTCCCGGCCCAACCAGACATTGCGTTGTTGATGCGCCTTGTGCGTCTTTGATCACCTCTAGCTCGTCACCTTTCAGAGCCGTCAGTGCCCATGTCGCTGCTTCAAAGTCATTGAGGATAATTTCGATATCCCATCCTGCATTTATTAGAGCTTGCGGATCGATATGCCACGGATTGTTGTTTACGAATTTCCAGACACCGTCTTGCTCATATCCGGCAGTGGCAATTCTTAGCTCACCACCCTTCCCCAGGTTTTGATCATTGCAGTAACAAGCAAGAGCATTGGCAAAGCTATCGAACTCGGCGACTTCGAATTTTTGTATATTCCGAATGGCGTTATTTTCTGCCTGCCCGAAACGCACGAAAGTCCCACCGATGTCTGCACAAATAAACATAGTGTTATCATGCCGTGCACGGCGCGTGATGCAAAACGGTTTTTGCGTTATTAATCAAGAGGAAGGGGCATACCGTCCGCATCCGGCGTTTCCAACAGCAAATTGTACGCGATATATCCTTCGATATTTTCCGTCATGTAGGTCTGTTCAATCGCGGGTGTTGTCATTGGCCCTTCGTCAAGGGATACGAATTTCGGATTTGGAAAATCGCTCGTAAACACGCAACAGCGGTCATCGCGACGGCAAGCGGCCTGTACTGTCGGGCCGCAACTGATCAGATTCACACGGATATTCAAGCTGCCGTCACCCGCTAGGGCTTTGGGCATAAATCCTACATATATCAAAAGCGCAGTTGCGCAGATTGAGCCAAAACTCTTCATACACAGTTTGCCGGAGCACATCCGGTTTTTTTGAAGTTATAATATCTGAGTACGTATTCAGTAGGACAAAGGATCATAAAAAGCAAATTTCCGGCCTTTGTCGGCGAAACGCATTTTTATTTTTCTTCTGTTGTAACTACCAGTGACGGACAGCGAATTTAATATCACTGCATGGCCATGATCCTTTTTTGCAGCGTTATCATAGGTTGTGGTCCATGTTCTTTCCTCTCTTGTGTCTGGTAGTCAGACACATATGCGTGGCCCTCCTGATTCCAGCGAACAGGGGGGTCACGTTTTATGGGCACTACAAATACACCCATCTGTCTAAGACATAAAAATGTCGCAATCATCGATGCGAGCGACTAGTATGCCGCGCATGAGCACGAAAAAACCTATTTTGATTATACAACTACGCCCCGAGGACGTGACGTCAGACAGTGAGTATCAATGCATTCTGAAATATGGTGGATTGCAGGAAAGCGATACGAAAAGGCTGCGGATTGAAACTCACGGCATCCCTGATGACCTCAATCCCGAGGACTATTCAGCAATTATTGTTGGCGGCAGCCCTTTTGATATCACGACGCCCGCAGACCAAAAATCCGCGATACAAAATAAAATCGAAGCCGGTTTTATGCGACTTCTAGAGCAGGTCGTAACACAGGACTTACCATTTCTGGGTGCCTGTTCGGGGAATGGTTTGCTTGGGACATATCTCGGCGCGCCAATGTCACGTAAATATGGCGAACCGATCTATTGCACGAATGTCGCAATCACCAAAGACGGCAAGCAGGATAAGTTGCTTGCAGGCTTCCCTGATGAAATTGATGTTTTGCTCGGCCACAAAGAAGCCGTTGATGAAACGCCTGAAGGGTCAGTATTGCTTGTGCGCGGGCATGCTTGCCCTGTGCAGATGTTCCGTGTCGGTGAAAATGTCTATGCCACGCAATTCCACCCCGAAGGCGACGCGGATGAATTCAAGCTGCGGATCGATGTCTACAGCAATCACGGCTATTTCGAGCCTCATGAAGCCGAAGAGCTAAAAAAATCTGTCAGCCGAACACCAACGCCATATGCGCAGGAAATTCTCAAACGCTTTGTCGGGTTTTATTATTAGTCGCGGAAATGCATTACCGTCTTCAGGATAAACCCGGCTCCAACCGCGCCGAGCACCATTAAGATGACAAACGCCCGCATACTGTAGGCGATTGTACCTGACAAAATTACGCGGGCGGGGTTTTCAGGATCAAAATAAACATCGTCTTTATCACCTGCTTTGTATTTTCCTTCTGCAGCGCGGCTTGCCTGATGCTCATATATATTTCCTTCGGCATCACTGAAACGCACGACCGGATAGAAATTAGCATGGCTGGAACTCGAAGAACGTACTCTCTCGACGCGGACTATTTCGGCTTCTGTTTGGACACCATTATTTTTTAAATCCCAAAAGCTGTAAGCGTTATAAGCTCCGTAACCGAATGTCAGAAAAGGTAATGCCGCCACCACAAATAATAACACCATAGCCAACGGAGAAGCTTTTCCGTTCACGGCGTCTTCTACCAATTCTATGATATTAATGGAGTCTGACTCGTGCTTGGACATTTATTCGCTCTTATTCGCCCTTAGCCGGATAACTTTTAACTGTGCGCATATCGATATTCAGGCGTTGGCCAAAGGTCTTTTGCTGCCACTGGTCTTTATACTTGCGCGTATATGCACAAAACGCATACCGCCCGCCAACTTCGAACGGCGATCCGTCCTCAATCATTTCATGGATAATGCGGCGCGGCGGGTGGGCCATAACCTGCTTGGTCGTACCGTCAGGCAGCTCCCTGTCCAAAACAACCAAACGCGTTGATTTGACCGCCTTCCAGATATCGGAACAGTCATCATCCTTGCATTTTAAGTTCGGATACATGATTTCGGATTTGACGACCGTGCCAACCACCAACTCCATTTTCTGGCCTTCTTCAATCTCGTAATCGCAATGACGCTTCTTTTTGCCTGTATCGGCGTTGTCAGCGGCAAAAGCGGAGGGCGTTATAAAGAGACACAGGGCGATAATCGGGAAAAGCTTTTTCATATCTCTATCATCGCATAAAACGCGATTTTATGAAACGCCGTATTCAATCGTCCAAAGGCCTTGAATGCCCAAAAATTGACAATATGTAAAAAAATAGTCTATAACCGCGCGCTTACAACCTATAAAGCCTGTGGAGCACATTTATGCGGCATTACTCATTGGACATTCCCGTTGCAGAGCAGCGCTCAGAAGAACCGCTAACGCAAGCAGACGCTCCGATTTCTATCCTGAAAAAATATGCGAAGACGCTGTTTAACAAATGTGCTGAAAATCCGGACGCACCACTGACCCCTATGGAGCAAGCAAAGTTCGATGCCGCTCATGCAATGATGCGCGACGGCAAGGACACGCGCTATGCATTTTATAAATACAAGAATGAATTCGAACAGCCGATTCTGGAGTCGTACAGAACGGTTTTGAACAATCACTCCATCGCCGCAGAGCGCAGCCTTAACTTATCCGACCAAGCTTTACGCAAGGTTGCGAACTTTATCGATACTCTGGATCAGGACAAGCTAGCGCTACTCAAACAAGACGATGCAGCATATGCCGATTTTGTCGCTGAGGCGTATATGATTTCGCATGTCCGCACGGGACGCTCCAAAACGCGTCGAATAGAAACCTTGCTCGATAGCACGCTTGGGGTAGAAGCGCCCGAGACGCCGGAAGAGCAGCCTGCCTTCAACATTAATACGGCTGATCTGCATGCGTTGATCGAGGACAATATCAACGGCACGCTTGATACAACTGAAATCGCGGCCGAAATGACCGACTTTGCCGAAAAGATGCAGCAACCGCTCAGCGAATTGAGCACGGTTATTCGCGGAATGCCGGCAGCAGAGCGCCAAGAAGACGGTATTCAGGAGAACTGTTTTTTCCTGTTCCAGAAATTCATAGGTATGAACACGAACAGTCGCCGTTCAATCGGTGCTATCGGCAATATGATGTCCTTTATGACTGCGTGCTTCGGCGACCACATGCCAACGATGATTGATGATCTGCGCGCCGCGAAAGATGCGGGTGATTACCATGATTTCATGGGCAAGTACGCTTCCCCGCTCATTAAAACCTATCAATATCTGGCACCGACAGGATATCTGACCCAAGGTACGGCAGATGTTGATGAAGATACGTTCATTGAATTTGTACGGGATATGGATGCGGAGCTTGCGGAGGTTGGTCAACCCGGACACGCACCGAACACATTTACGGCAGATCAACGCACCGTGCTTTCAGAACCGCCAATGCGCTACTCACGCGGACCGAACGCCCGCAGCCTTTACACCCGCTTTGGTCCGGAGACGAACGGCTCCCAACCTGCTGCCGTATTCGGTTAAAGCATAGAAAAACCCGCCATGCGGCGGGTCATCACATTCTCTGGTGGAGGGGGCTGGATTCGAACCAGCGTACTCCGAAGAGGCCTGATTTACAGTCAGGTGCCTTTAACCACTCGACCACCCCTCCACTCAGAAGAATATGTTGGCATACAAAAAAGACTTTTGCTCTCCGTGTCAAGTATGCGATGCATGGGATATGGGAAAAAAAGACAAACATCATATTCCGCGCCCTTCTCTTTACGGATTTCATGCCGTCCGTGAGGCATGGCTGAACGACGAACGGCGCATCGAGGCCTTGCTTATCACCAAGCAAGCGGCGGGCGGATTCGAACAAACATTGCGCGAAGCCGATAAGGCAGGGCTGAACAGGCCAGCACCGATGATTGTTGATAAGCAGGAGCTAGAAAAAGCATTGCCACGCGGTGCGGTTCATCAGGGCCTCGCTTTGGCTTGCGCGCCTTTGCCGGAAAAAGACCTTCAAGACATCATCATTGAAAATCAGGATGAAGATTCTGTGTGTCTGGCGATTCTTGACCAGGTTACGGACCCGCATAATGTCGGTGCGATCCTCCGGAGTGCCTGTGCCTATGGCGCGAAAGGGCTGATCATGCAGAGTAAACACGCGCCGGAGATGACCGGCGCGCTTGCCAAGGCGGCATGCGGCGCACTCGAACATGTGCCTGTTGCTTTCGAAACAAATTTAAGCCGCGCCATCGAGGCGCTGCAACAAGCCGGGTATTTCGTCTACGGTCTGGATGAACGCGGTGACGATATCGGGCAGCAGAATTTTGCGGGTAAAAATGTGCTTGTTCTGGGGGCCGAAGGACCGGGTATTCGTCGTCTGGTTAAGGAGCATTGTGACGTGCTTATCCGCCTGCCGATGCATGGCCCGATGCCGTCGATTAATGTCTCTAACGCTGCGGCCGTCGCATTCCATGAATTCTCTAAAACTTAAGCAGAGCTTAACTTTCCAAACAATTTATCTAAAATTTTTGACATATCATCCCGCGACGCGGTACAATTAAGTTATAAGCATAAAAAAGCGCACAAAGCGTAAATGCAGGGGCCGACAAACGGCTGCACAAAAATAGAGGGTTGTGTCATATGAAGACTTTAGAGTACCAGACTGGTATTGCGCGTGATTCAAATGCGCGTTTCGGATTTAAAATCATTAAATTTTGCCAAGGTGTTTCCAAACGGGATTATTCCAATCCCGAGTTCAGCGAGCGTGAGTTTTTCGCTTTTATCGCGATAGAGCCGCAAAATCTCGGATATTTTAACGAGCATTACAAACCGCTGAAGACCTCCGACTTTTCCGCTTTCGGTGACGAACTATTGCGCGGATGGGGAACAACACCCCACAAGGACATCCTTAAGTTTTTAAGTTTCAAACATAATATCGAATTCGGCATAGACCCCGCCTATGCCCTCCATCTTTCGCAATTGACACAACAAGCGAAAAGTCCGACGAATGCCGTAGAAAATGGCTATGAGTCAGTTGAAAAACACGAAAATCCTGCAACGGATCATGTCTCCCCAATCTCCTTCCATGATCCGCACAAATACCCTGAGAAACCCGCAGACGCTCAAAATGCTTGATCCCTGCTAGCTTTTGAGCTGGTTTCACCCTCACTTCCCGCCTCGTATACGGTTATCGCCGTATCGGGGCCTTTTTTTGTGGGCTAGACTTCGCCGCATTGATGGGCCATCTTTTGATTTATGAATCAAACTGCTTCCGCCTCCCCCTGTCCCGACGATGAAAACGAGCTGTATCTCGTTGATGGTTCGGGTTTTATTTTCCGTGCTTATTTCGCCATGACTTATTCCGGTCGCGGCGACATGACCAACCCCGAAGGCGTGCCCGTTTCCGCCGTGTTCGGCTTTACACAAATGTTGATCAAGCTGTTGAATGATTACGACGCCCCTTATATCGCCGTGATCTTCGACCCACCCGGGGGGTCATTCCGTAATGACTTATACGAAGAATACAAAGCCAACAGAGACGCACCGCCTGAAGATTTGATCCCGCAATTTCCATTGGTGCGTGATGCGACACGGGCATTTGATATTCCGGCGATTGAATTAAAGGGCTACGAGGCTGACGACCTTATTGCTGCTTATACCAAGCTTGCAGTAGCGCAAGGCAAGAAGGTGACCATTGTCTCCAGCGATAAGGATTTGATGCAACTAGTGGGCCCGTGCGTGCGCATGCTCGACCCGATGAAAAACAAATATATCGGCGAGAAAGAAGTCGAAGAAAAATTCGGCGTCAAGCCCGATAAGGTTATAGATGTGCAAGCGTTGGCAGGTGATTCCACCGACAACATCCCGGGCGTACCGGGTATCGGCGTCAAGACAGCGGCGCAGCTGATCAATGAATATGGCGGGTTGCACGAGTTGCTTGAACGCGCTGAGGAAATCAAACAACCGAAGCGACGCGAGAAATTGATCGAGCATGCAGAAGATGCGCGCCTGTCCGAAAAACTGGTAACGCTTGATCAGGATGCACCTGTGCCTGTTCCGCTCGAGGACCTTAAAACACATGATCCGGACAAGCCGGAGTTGATGGCGTTCCTCGAGAAGCATGCGTTTAATTCGATCATCAAACGCCTTGGCGGTGAGCCCGTTGAGGTCGCTCCGCAGCAGGCCGAAATACACGCCGAGGATGAACAATGGCCGGCGATCAAAGATAACAAATACGTTTTGATCAATGATGAAAAGACGCTTCAGGAGTGGATTGAAGACGCCAGACAAAACGGAACGGTTTGTATCGATACAGAGACAACAGACCTCACCCCCGCCAAGGCCAAGTTGGTTGGAATCGCACTGTCGTCAGAAATCGGCAAGGCGGCATATATTCCGCTCGGTCATGTCGCGGAGCAAGCTGACCTGCTCGGGGAAAGCAGTGGTTCGGACATTCCGCAGCTTCCGATGGATAAAGCGCTCGAGATGCTCAAACCGTTGCTAGAAGATCCGAGTGTGATGAAGGTCGCACACAACATGAAATATGATTGGCAGATTTTTGCCAAACACGGCATTCATGTCAGCCCGTGTGATGACACAATGCTGATGTCTTACGTTTTGGACGGATCGAGCACAAAACATTCGATGGATGCGCTGTCAGAAAATTATTTTGGCCATCAACCGATCAAATACGAAGAGGTTGCTGGCAAGGGCAAATCCCAATTCACGTTTGATAAGGTCGATATTGAAAAGGCGCTCGACTACGCGGCGGAAGATGCGGATGTCACGCTACGGCTTTCCTACACATTGAAGCCACGCCTCGTGCCGGAGAAGATGACAGCCGTTTACGAGAATCTTGAGCGTCCGCTGATCCCGATCATCGCGCAGATGGAACTGGAAGGGGTAAAGGTTGACCCGCAAGTTTTGAAATCCATGAGTACCGATTTCGGCAAGCGCATTATTGAGCTTGAAGAGGACATTCATAAGCTCGCTGGGACGCAATTCAATGTCGGCTCGCCGAAGCAGATCGGGGAAATTTTGTTCGATCAAATGGGCTTGGAAGGCGGCAAGAAAACCAAAACAGGCCAATATTCAACCGATGTAAAAACATTGGAAGACCTTGCCTTACAAGGCCATGAGATTGTGCAGAAAATTTTGGACTGGCGCGGGCTATCGAAGCTGAAATCCACCTACACAGACGCCTTGCAGGAACAGATCAATCCCGATACGGGGCGTGTGCATACATCCTATTCCATGACGGGAACATCGACGGGGCGATTGGCGTCCAGCGATCCGAACTTGCAGAATATTCCGATCCGCACAGAAGACGGGCGCAAAATCCGCGAGGCGTTTGTTGCAAAAGAAGGGCATACGCTTCTCTCCGTCGACTATTCGCAAGTTGAATTACGCCTCGCTGCGGAAGTCGCCGGCGTTGAAGCCCTCAAGCAAGCGTTCAAGGACGGCGCGGATATTCACACGCTGACCGCTTCACAAGTTTTTGATGTGCCGATGGACGAAATAGATTCCGAAACGCGACGTCGCGCAAAAGCGGTAAACTTTGGAATCATATATGGAATTTCAGGATACGGCCTCGCCAAACAATTGAATGTTCCGCAGCATGAAGCGGCGGATTTCATCAAGCGTTATCTGGCCAAATTCTCCGAGATCAAAGATTACATGGAGGCGAAAAAAGAAGAAGCGCGCAAACATGAGTATATAAAAACGCTCTATGGCCGAAAGTGCTTTACGCCTAATATCAATGCGAAGATCCCTGCACAGCGCGGCGGGTCGGAGCGTGCCGCGATCAATGCGCCACTGCAAGGTACGGCTGCGGACATCATGAAGATTGCGATGATCAAAATGCCCAAAGCGTTGGAAGATGCAGGCTTGAAGACCAAAATGCTGCTTCAGGTGCATGATGAATTGATTTTCGAAGTCCCCGATGCCGAGCTTGAGAAAACAACCGCGCTCGTGAAAGACGTGATGGAAAACG
>CAZLTT010000009.1:15392-22546 GCA_964562515.1 uncultured Micavibrio sp. | reverse complement strand
CCCGATGCCGAGCTTGAGAAAACAACCGCGCTCGTGAAAGACGTGATGGAAAACGCGTTTAAAATTATGGGCGTAGAGATTTCCGTGCCGTTAGAAGCAGAAGCGGGATCGGGCCAAAGCTGGGCCGAAGCGCATTAAGACGCGCGGCCTATTTCTTTAATAACGATTTGATATCTGCCAACTCATTCTGAATGTCTTGTAATTTCTGATCAGTCGTCTTGGCTTTCTCTTTTCCGGCCTTCTTGTCTTTTTCCGCTTGCTCGCCCTCATGGATGATATTCATGGCATCGACGATAATACCGATAAACAGGTTGAGCACGGCAAAGCTTGTTACAATGATGAACGGAATGAAGAACACCCACGAATACGGGTAGACCTCCATGACGGGGCGGACAACGCCGTCGCTCCAGCCTTCCAGTGTCATAATCTGGAACAGAGTGAACATTGATGCGCCGATTGTGCCGAACAGGACCTCGAATTCAGCGCCGAAGAGTTTGGTTGAAAGCACGGATGCGACGTAGAAAATGATCAGCAGGACAGACATGATTGATGCCATACCCGGAATAGCATGAAGGAGCGCGGCAATGACACGACGCATCGACGGGACAACGGAGACAAGGCGAAGAACACGTAAAATCCGAAGCGTACGTAAAACAGCCAGCTCACCGCTCGCAGGAACAAGGGCAATACCGACAATCACGAAATCAAACAGGTTCCACCCCTGCCTAAAGAAAGACAGGCGATAGGCGAAAAGTTTGAGCAAAATCTCAACCGAGAAAATAGCCAGAGCAATATGATCGAGCCAGAGCAATACATCATGCGCCTGCGCGGTAATGCTATCACTGGTTTCCATGCCCAGTACCACGGCATTACCGATAATCACGGCGATGATGAAATTTACAAAAACACCACTCTCAACGATAGAAGCAGCCTTACCGCGAAGGCCTGTTAATTCCGTATCTCTCAAATTTACCGGACGAACCATGGATATCTGCTCCGAATTTGTGTTCTCATTTCACTTAACCCGATTGCGCAAACAAAGGAAAGTGCTTGATTTTTTTATCCAAAGCCTTGTATAACCGCAATACTTCAAATGATGACTTGGCGATATGTTTCTCGGCTGCCTCAGTCATCTGTTGTTAAACCCTTGTTTTTAAAGGAGAAAGAAATGCCGAAGATGAAAACCAAATCTGGTGCGAAGAAGCGATTCCGCGTTACCAGCAGTGGCAAGGTTAAGGTCAAACAGGCCAAAATGCGCCACATGCAAATGAACAAGCCCAAATCCATGAAACGTAAAGCCAAAGGCCAGACAACACTCTGTGCTGCGGATGAGCGTAAGGTTTTGCGCAATTACTTGCCTTATAAACGCAAGAAAAAGAATACAACCCCTAAATCTGAGGGAGGCGAATAATGGCACGCGTAAAAGGTGGACCAAGAGCACACGCTCGTCACAGAAAAGTTATTAAAGCCGCTAAGGGCTATTACGGTCGTCGTAAGAGCTGTTTCCGTACCGCCGTTCAGGCTGTTGAGAAAGCAGGTCAGTACGCTTACCGTGACCGTCGCGCAAAGAAACGTGATTTCCGCAAATTGTGGATCCAACGTATCAATGCGGCTGCACGTATTCACGGCCTGAAATACTCAACATTGATGTATGGTTTGAAATTGTCCGGTATTGAACTGGACCGTAAGTCTCTGTCAGAGATCGCCATTCACGATGAAAAAGGCTTCGCAGCCATCGCCAAGCAAGCACAAGCTGCTCTGGACAAGGCTGAAAAAGCAGCGGCATAGTCTGCGCTTAATATAAAGAATTATTGAGAAAGCCCGCGCATTGCGGGCTTTTTTCATGAGTGGTATTCTTCAGCTTATGAGCAAACTCATCGAATGCAGCGTTCACGGCAAATCCGAACCCGCTTATACTTGCGCGCACCTCAAAGAAAGTCTGAATGACGGCAAACCACGCGGTTTCAATATGATGCGTGATGACGATAACGAAGTGCAGGCATTCTGCGATACCTGTTGGAACGCCAGTGATGAAGAATGGGACGAACTGAACGCCAGCGGTCCGCGTCTTTTATGTTTTGGCTGTTTAATGAAAATTGCTGATTTAAACGGTCAGCAGATATCCGATTAGTTACGGCATTGTCCCGTCAGTAGGGCCTTCGGCTTTCGTTAAAGCTTCACAACGCACAGCATCATTAGCAATCGAAGGCATAGGTGCCATCGTGGCAATTCTTGGCACCAGATCACCGCATGTACCCGCGGCTGCATGACGCTGAATAATAGCCAAACGACCGGAATCGATCCCTGCTTCAGGATTAGCCTGAATGCGGTCAATATCCTTGAATTGTGCCGCTGCTGCTACGCCAACAGCAACCAAGGGCGTTGCAATAACTGCTGTTCTGAAATTAAAAATACTCATGGCCGTCTCTTTACCGTGTTTCACTTTATCGGCATTTTCTATATTATAACTGACATTATTACAATAAAAATTGTCCAACCCCTTATGAATGCTTCTAAAATTTCTCGTAAACTCTTCGTTTTTGACTGGAACGGCACGATTTTGTCCGACACCGTGCCGAGTTGGAAAGCCGGGAATGTCGCGCTTGAATTTTACGGCGCTGAACCGATACCGCTGAAACTGCATCGTGAGACATTCTGCTTCCCGATCGTCCCGTTTTATGAGCGCCACGGCGTAAGCGAAGCAGAAGTAATGGAGCGTCGCGAAGAAGGGAATGAAACCTTTCAGACCGCCTATTCAGAATTTGCAAAAAATGCCCGCACACGCACCGGTGCAAGGGATTTGCTCAATCACCTGAACGAGCGCGATGTGGAATGTATTATCCTGTCGAACTATCTGACCGTTCGTATTCAGGAGCATCTGGACCGCTTGAAGATCGGGGCGTATTTCAGCCATGTTTCGGGCTATGAGTGTGATGGGACAACGATCCTGAAAAGCACGACCAAGGTTTTACGGCTGCAATCCTATATGGAAGAACAGGGTTATGCGCCAAACGAGGTTGTGATTATCGGCGATACGATGGAAGAACCGGAAATCGCGCGTGAACTCGGCATCACATCGGTCGGGATTACGGGCGGTTATATTACCGACAAGCGCTTGCGCGAAGCCCGCCCTGACTATATCGTACACAGACTGGACGCTATAAAAACGCTTGGACTTCTTTAATGTCTGATGATAAACAACCCGTTATGACTGATATTGCCGCATTAAAAACCGAATTGGCCTCCGAGATCGAGGCTGCCAACGACCTTCAATCTCTGGACGATGTTCGCGTGTCCGTTCTGGGTAAGAAAGGTCGCATTACGGCGATGATGAAGACATTGGGGAATATGGACCCCGAAGAGCGCAAAACGACAGGCCAAGCCTTGAATGCGCTCAAAGACGAGATTGCTGATCTGATCAAATCCCAAGAACGCGCATTGAAAAAACAAGAGATGGATCAGCGTCTGGCGACCGAAACGCAAGATATTACGCTGTCTCCACGCCCAGAGCGCAGCGGTAAAATCCACCCGATTTCCCAGACTATGGAAGAATTGGTCAATATTTTCGGTGCGATGGGATTTTCCGTGGCCGAAGGGCCGGATATCGAGGATGACTGGCATAACTTTACCGCGCTGAACTTCCCGCCCGGACACCCTGCGCGCGAGATGCAGGATACGTTCTTCCTTCCTGAAGACCCGAGTGAGGAAGGCGAGTATGCGAAGAAGCTGCTTCGTACGCACACATCTTCCGTGCAAATCCGCCACATGGAAAATAACAAGCCGCCGCATAAGATCGTTTGTTTCGGCCGCACATACCGTTCCGATTACGACATGACGCATACGCCGATGTTCCACCAGATGGAAGGTCTGTTCATCGATAAGGGCGTAACCATGGCGCATTTGAAAGGCTGCCTAACTGACTTTGTCCGCGCTTATTTCGGCGTTGATGATTTGCCTGTGCGTTTCCGCCCCAGCTTCTTCCCGTTCGTTGAACCGGGCGCAGAAGTCGATATCGGTTACACGAAAAAAGCCGATGGCGGTATCAAGCTCGGTAAAGCCCCGGAAGGCGAAGAGCAAAAATGGATGGAAATTCTCGGATCCGGCATGGTGCATCCGAATGTTCTGAAAAACTGCGGCGTTGATCCCGAAGAATATCAAGGCTTTGCCTTCGGTATGGGGATCGAGCGTCTAACGATGCTGAAATACGGTATTCCCGACCTGCGTACATTCTTTGAATGCGACACGCGTTGGTTGGAACATTACGGTTTTGACGCCACGAACCGCCCGAACACCACTACTCGATAGCTTGGCAAACACATGTCATTAAAGATACGGCCACCAGAAAATAGAGACTTTCCTGACTGGCTGCCGTTATGGGACGGCAACAATCTGGGCACGCGCGATGAAAAGGTTACATCCGAAACATGGTCGCGCCTGATTAATCCTGATTACCCTGTTTACGGTTTATTGGCCGAACTAGACAGCCGTCTGGTCGGGCTGCTTCATTATGTGATCCACCCGACCACGGGCAATCTTAAACCTGTCTGCTATATGCAAGATGTTTATGTCGACCCAACTTACCGCCAACAGGGTATCGCACGCAGATTAATCGGGCATCTGGCCAATGATGCGAGAAGCCACAAAAAATGGGCGCGTATGTACTGGCTTGCGGAAAGCGACAACGAAGCCGCACAAGCTTTGTACCAGACGCTTGGCGTGAAGATGGATTTTACGCTTCATATGATGAAAGTGGATTAGGACAGGATTAGCGGATCAACGACATATGCAGGTTGTTCCGCAGGCTCTTCTATTGTTCGTTCTGCTGCGCGCTCCGCGTTTAACGTCGTCAAAGCCGCCTTATTATCATTCAGCACTTGTGCAAATTCCGTGATTGGTGTGCGCCGTAAATATGTTTCCGCATCGGCGGCATTGCTGACCAGCTCCATATCAATCGCTGCCTGAATAAGGGCTACACGCGTTTGTTCGCCTTCAAACTTGTCGGTGAGTGGTTCTCCCGCTTTCTCATGCCCTTCGGGATATACACCGATATCATATCCGACCTCAGCCAAAACCGTTTGCACAGTTCCAACCTCATCAGAGATCGGGGCGACATTCTGCCCGCTTTCAACAATTGTCATACGAACAGGTGGAGGTTCTATCGTTTCTTCTCGTTCAACGACCCGCTCATCTTCTCCTGTATCAATCGGATCCAGATCGCTGACTTCTACGGCTCCGGGTTCATAGCCCTCATTATATTCTCTGAGCTCATCACCTGTCAGCGTGTCGTCTTCGACAATTTCTGTTCGGGCGCCGCCATCAGTTACTGTTTCGTCAACAATGGGAGCAGCCGGTGTAAATCTGGCACGATACTGCGCCCCGATAATCTCCTGCTTTAGTGTCGCTAAAAATCGCAGCTCGTTGCGCGTATATTGATTATCAGGAGCGTTTTCGACACCTCCCGTTGTCTCAGTGCTACCAACATTGCTGACTACAGGATCATAAACCTGATCTTCCATGCCGTAAGCCACATAAAGCGCACGCAGATTGTTTACATCGGCATTTGATAAGCCCGTACCGTGAACGCGGGCCTCGGATAAATCAGAAATAATACGATTTACAATTTCCAGATCGAGATCGTAATTGCGCGGACCGTCTGCAGAAATCACTGCCGCATCCGCAACAGGTTCTGTTCCAATCGGCCCGGCCGCTCTTAACCCGGCTTCCAATCGTTCATACTCACTGCGGTGAATGTCGTCACCTAAGCGAATGTCCTGACCTGTATAATATTTAAACGATGCCTCGAGCGCGTCACGCTCCTCTTTGGTCCAACCTTCAGTTTCTCGGTCGCGGTTACCGAATACATTTCGCACGTCAAACCCACTGCGCACCATCGTTTCAGGACGGTAATCCTGATCACCCGGTTCGGGATTGCGGATACGTTCTGGAACGCGCTCCAAGAGCACGCGAATTTGCTCTGCATTCAGTAAATTTGGTGGCGGTTGGCCAGCCATAAGATACACCCTCTTATTTTTTTACTTATTATTTTGACCCTATTGTACGCCGTGAAGCGTTAACAAAGGCTTAACTTATGATGCCAAAGCCTTGGCTTTCCTTAGGTTCAAAGCGTATTTCAGCTTGAAATTCAGTGCCTAAAGTTTAAAAATGCCTCTGCAATCGAGAATAAGGATGAAATAGACCATGAAATTCACGCTGAATTGGCTCAAACAGCCGTTGGACACCGATGCTAGTCTTGCGGAAATTGATGAAAAACTGACTGCGATCGGCCTCGAGGTTGAGGAAATCACCGATCAGGCTGCCGATTTTGCGCCTTTTAAGGTCGCTTATGTCGAAAATGCCGAGCCTCATCCTGATGCGGATAAGCTGCGAGTTTGTACGGTGCAAACAGCAGATCACGGTGTTCAGCAGGTTGTTTGCGGCGCCCCGAATGCGCGCGCAGGTATGAAGGGCGTTTTCGCACCCGAAGGGACGTATATCCCTGGTCTGGATGTCACATTGAAAAAAGCCAAAATTCGCGGTGTTGAAAGTTGCGGCATGTTGGTCTCCGAAAAGGAGATGTGTATTTCCGATGAACATAACGGCATTATCGAAGTCGATGAAAAATACGAAGTCGGCACGCCGATGGCCGAAATTTTCGGTCTTGATGATCCCGTCATTGAAATTGCGCTTACGCCAAACCGCTCGGATTGCGCGGGACTTTACGGCATTGCCCGTGATCTGGCCGCTGCCGGTTTGGGTACATTGAAGCCGGTTGACGCAGAGCCGGTTAAGGGTACGTTCAAATCCGAAATCAATGTCACGATCGATGATAAAGAAGGATGTCCGATGTTTGTCGGTCGTCATATCAAGGGCGTTAAGAACGGCCCGTCTCCTGAATGGCTGCAAAAGCTTTTGAAGTCTGTTGGCCTGCGCCCGATCAGTGCGCTCGTTGATATCACGAACTTCATTACCCATGATCATGCCCGCCCCTTGCACGCCTACGATGCGGATAAGCTGAAAGGTGACATTCTTGTTACGACAGCCAAGGGCGGCGAAGAGTTGGAAGCCCTGAACGACAAGTCTTACACATTGCCCGAAGGTGTCACCACCATCAACGACGATAGCGGCGTGATCGGTCTTGGCGGCATTGTCGGCGG
>CAZLTT010000009.1:0-15292 GCA_964562515.1 uncultured Micavibrio sp. | reverse complement strand
GCCGGTGAAGCGCCCGAATGGAAGCGCGAGATTGAATATGATCCCGCCTACACCACGCAGCTGATAGGGATCGAGGTGGATGAAAAACGCCAGATCGAAATTCTGGAGTCCTTAGGTTTCGAGGTTTCAGGGAAAGCCCCTGTACTGAAAGTGCAGCCGCCGTCATGGCGCGGCGATGTTTTCGGCAAGGCCGACATTACCGAAGAGATTGCCCGTATTGTCGGGTTTGATGATATTCCATCCGAATCCGTCCACGGTGCGGTTGTGCCGCAAACGGCGGAAACGGCCCTCGGTTCCGCAATGCGTAAAGCGCGCAGTGCCCTGTCATCACGCGGATTGAATGAATGTGTGACATGGTCTTTCCTTGGTGAAGATCAGGCGCGCGCTTTTGGAGCTAATGACAACCAAGTCACTGCGCTGCGTTTGCAAAACCCGATTTCATCAGAGATGGACGTAATGCGCCCGAGCATTCTGCCGAACCTGATCGCCGCCGCGGAACGTAACGAAGCGCGCGGTTATCCAAACGCGGCCTTGTGCGAAGTCGGTCCTGTATTTGCGGGGGTTAAGCCAACCGATCAGGCAATGATCGCGGCAGGCATCCGCAGCGGGTCAAACGCAGGCCGTCACTGGGCGGATGATAAATCGACACGTGCTGTTGATCTGTATGATGCGAAGGCCGATGCTTTGGCCGCGTTGGAAGCATGCGGTGCTCCCGCAGGCAATGCGCAAATTTCTGCCGATGCGCCGGAATATTACCACCCGGGTCGTTCGGGCTGTTTGCGTTTGGGTAAAAACGTGCTCGCGACATTCGGGGAAATTCACCCTGCGATTTTGGAAGAGATGGGTATCAAATTCCCCGTTGTCGGTTTCGAAGTGATGTTGGGTAATATTCCCGAAGCGAAAAAGAAAGGCACGGAAAAGCCGATGCTGCATCTTGAGCCTCTGCAACCGCTCACCCGTGACTTCGCGTTCCTTGTTGATGAAAATGTACAGGCCGATGAGTTAACCCGTGCAGCGAAAGCGGCAGATAAGAAGCTGATCTCAGACTCTGAAGTATTTGATATCTATAAGGGTAAAGGCGTTGAGGACGGCAAGAAATCCGTCGCGCTTTCGATTACGATCCAACCGAAAGAGCAGACGCTGAAAGATGCGGATCTCGAAGCGCTGACTAAGGCTGTGATTGAGATCGTCGAGAAAAAAACGGGTGGCGTGCTAAGAGGCTAGGCCTTCTTCTCACCCAGTTCTTCGGCAACAATATCTTTACGTGACAATTTACCGATCATGGTTTTCGGCAGCGGTTCTGCGCGGAATTCGATCATACGCGGCATTTCGATTTTCGAGATATGCTCCGCGAGGAACTCGCGCATTTCCGGTTCGGTCAGTTCTCGCCCTTCTTTCAACTTGATCCAGGCTTTAACGATTTCTCCGCGTTGTTCATCAGGCAGACCGGCGACAATACATT
The DNA here is from genome assembly GCA_964562515.1 of uncultured Micavibrio sp. Lineage (GTDB taxonomy): Bacteria > Pseudomonadota > Alphaproteobacteria > Micavibrionales > Micavibrionaceae > TMED27. The sequence goes on along the minus strand of CAZLTT010000009.1, from coordinate 13,830 downwards.
CCTCAACGTTCGGATGCTTGTAGATCGCGTCCTCGACATGACGCGGATAGACGTTGTAGCCGTTGGTGATAATCAGATCTTTGATGCGATCAACAATATAGGAATAGCCCCGTTGATCCATGTAGGCGATGTCGCCTGTATGGAGCCTGCGCGTACCGTCGGGCATTTCTTTCAAGACCTTAGCGGTCTCTTCAGGCTTATTGTAATAGCCCTTCATGACTTGCGGGCCGCGGATACAAACTTCGCCGCGTTCACCCAACGGCATCGGTGTTTCCTTATCATCGCGGTCGATAATCTCTATGACCGTTTGCGGCAATGGCAGGCCAATCGAACCGGCAATATTCTCACCGAATGGCGGGTTTACGTTCGACACGGGTGAGGACTCGGTTAGGCCATATCCTTCGACGACCGTAGAGCCGGTCTTGGCTTCGAATTTCTTTTTAACCTCTACGGGGAGAGGTGCACCGCCGGAGATACAGAATTTCAAAGTTTTCAGGTCATACTTACTGATATCTTTATAATTATTGATCGCGTTAAAGATCGCAGGGACCGCCGGCATATATTGCGGTTTTTGCTTGTTAATTGTCTTTAGCGCGTCCACCAGATCAAAACGCGGAATGGTTACGATCTCCATGCCTGCCAATACGGACATATTCATACAGACCGTCATCGAGAACACGTGGAAAAACGGCAGCACCGCCATCATTTTTTCATGCCCGCCATTCACATTCGGGTCCGGTTCCGGGAAGTTCGCATAACACTGCACGGCGTTGGCGTAGATATTCATATGAGTCAGCATCGCGCCCTTGGGCACGCCGGTAGTACCGCCTGTATATTGCAAAACCGCGACATCCTCGACAGGGTCGATTGTCGCCGGCTCATACTTGCCGTCATTATTCATGAGATCGCCGAGGAGTGTTACACGCTCATTCGCTGTATCAATCTTGGCCATATCCTTACCCTTAACGAGCGGGAACAGAATGTTTTTAGGAAAAGCCAACATATCGGTAAATTTACCGACGACCAGTCGTTTCAGCCGCGTATCAGTCAGGGCCTCGTCCATTTTGTCGTATAGAAGCGCAAGATCGAGCGTAACCATAATTTCGGTTTCGCTGTCTTCGATCTGATGCGCAAGTTCGGATTTCGCATAGAGCGGATTGTAGTTCACAACCGTCGCACCGATTTTCAGAGCACCATAGTATGCGATCGGAAATAACGGGCAATTAGGCAGGAACAGACCGACTTTATCGTCTTTTTTCACGCCGAGTTTTTGCAAACCGGCAGCGAATTTATTAACCGCCTCGCCCATATCAGCCCAGCTATATGTCTTGCCGAGAAAGTAGAAAGCATCGGCGTCCGGCTTACGTTTGACGACATCGTCAAGTACATCCGTCATCAGGCCGGGCTTTATCTCCATATGCCAATCCGGCTTGGGTGGATAATCGGTCAACCAGGGATATTCCGCTTCACTCATAAGGACCTCATCGATGCTGATTTATCTTAAAAAATTGATTTATTTATTATTTTACAGTGTTTTCGCATTTGTTTCTATCTGCATTGCACAACATTTTTATGCATAAAGAAGCAGAATATGTGTCTGGATTTTGTAAAAAAAATCGGGCACACTATTCTTTAAGTGTGTTCGCACACGGAGTAAGTTTATTTGTGTTAAAGGATCATCGTTTTGCAAGTCTCGCAAAATAGCTCTCTTCCTGAGAGTGAAATCAAACCGATAAAAATGCATCTTAAGTGGTTTAACGGCACCAAGGGCTTTGGTTTCGTCGTTCCCGAAGATGAAAGTTATGATGCGTTTTTGCACATCACCACATTGCAGGAAGCAGGGCTTCACGCGCTTGGTGAAGGTGCGGTGCTTATGTGCACACTCTTTGACGGCCCCAAAGGTAAGCAGGTTAAAGACATAACCGAAGTTATCGAAAGCGGTGATGTCAATTTGATGCCGGAGCAGGTCAACGAAGACGGTACGTTCGCCATGGGCGGTCTGGTAAAATGGTACAAACCGGAAAAAGGTTTTGGGTTTATCATTCCCGATGACGGTATGAAGGATGTTTTCATTCACAAAACTCTGTTGGACAAGTTAGAGATTGAAGAGCTTGAAGCCGGGCAGCGTGTGAAAGTAACTCTGAAGGTCGTTGATAAGGGGCGCGAAGCCGTCAATATCGAAATCATTCGATAAAACCCTATTTAACCGCGCACAAAAAAACCGCCGTAATTATCGGCGGTTTTGTTTTTGGTATTTGAAATTTTTTATTTCGCGACGGCTTTTTTCGCTGCGGCCAGTTCTGCTTTCGTCACTTTCGCAGCTTCGGCTTCTTGTCCTTTCAGGATGCGGTTGCGTGTTGCCGCTTGGTAAGCAACTTGAGCATGCTCCAAGCAATAGGGCAAACCGGGTAAGGACTCGCATGCACAAAAACCGAATGACTCTTCTTGCGGATCGCCGAGCGGCCAGCGGCACTGGTTGGCTTTCAGATCAGTCAAAGGAATACCCTGACGGTTATCTTGTGCGGCGGCTTTTTTAATTTTTGGCTGTGCGGGTGCTGAGGAAGTTTTTGGTGCGGCTTGCGCTTTTGGTGCTGCAACTTTTTTATTTTGCTGTATCGGTGATACGCGGTTGGAGAGTTTCAAACGGTGCGCTTTTCCGATGACCGCGTTTCTGGTTACGCCTCCAAGTTCCTTAGCGATTTCTGCGGCTGTTTTGCCCTCGCCCCATAACTTGGTTAGTAACGATACGCGTTCTTCTGTCCAGCTCATCTTTTTCTCCCACAAAGCTACACATCAGCTAAAGCACTGATATATTTAAATAATTACAGATTTTGTTCCAAGACTTGTACTGTATCAGCAGCGCGTGTTTCTCGTCAATTTATACCTGCAAAAAAAATTCGTTATCCACACAAGAGCCTTAAAAAAACGCTCGGTCTCTCTATTCCGTCAAGCCGATTGCCCGCAAGTTCTCGGATTTTTCAGCCCAACCATCCTGCACTTTTACAAATATTTTCAGATGGATACGCGCATCAAAAAGCTTCTCTAATTCAAGGCGCGCTTCCGAACCGATTTGTTTTATTCTTGAACCGCCTTTCCCGAGCACAATCGCCTTTTGGCTATCACGCTCAACAAAAACAACCTGCCCTATCTTGATACTTCCGTTATCAAACTGCTCCCAGGTTTCAGTATGAACAAATGCGGAGTACGGCAGTTCCTTGTGCAATTGATTGAAAATTTTCTCACGGGTAATTTCGGCCGCCATCATACGCATCGGCAAATCCGTGATCTGGTCCTCTTCATATGCCCACGGACCTTCGGGAACAATACCGGAGAGATGCTCAACTAGCGTATCCGTACCTTGTCCTTTTAAAGATGAAATCATAAACGTTGCTTCATAAGCATGCAGGTCGTTGAGTTCTTTTGCCTGTTTCAGCAAATGTTCTTTGTTCGCCTTATCAGTTTTGTTCAGTACCAAAATAACCGGACGGTCTTTGGGAAGTTTTTCTATCAGGGCTTTATTCTGCTTACCAATTTCTTTGGGAACGGCATCGACCAGATGAACAACGGCATCCGCATCATCCAATGCTTCGTAGGCGGCGCCGACCATGGCGCGCTCAAGTGTTCCTTTTTTAGATGCGTCGTAAATGCCCGGCGTATCGACAAGAATAATTTGCGATGCCTCATGCAAGGCGATGCCCAAAACACGCATCCGTGTTGTGTGAACTTTGTGCGAGACGATAGAAACTTTTGTGCCGACAAGGTGGTTGATCAACGTAGACTTGCCCGCATTCGGCAAACCAATGACTGCAACAAATCCGCACCGTGTTTTAGGTTGTTCTTCGGTCACGATTTTATCACCCCGTGTTTCTTTAAAAATTCGCGCGCCGCTTCTTTTTCCGCGATCTGGCGTGAACGCCCTTCCGCTTCTACGCCTTCATAGCCGTTCACATTCACGACAACTTTGAAGATCGGCGCATGATCAGGACCTGTCTGTTCGACAATTTCATATGATGGCAAAGCGAGGCCCAAACTCTGCGCCCATTCCTGAATTCGTGTTTTCGGATGCAGCGGCGGCTCTTTCATGACCTCCAGATTATTTTCCCACAAAGTGTGGATCAGCGATTGGCACTTTTCAAAGCCGGCATCCAGATATAACGCTCCGATAAGGGATTCAAAAACATCGGCCAGAATATGCTCGTTCTCTGCTCCACCCGCTTGCGCTTCTCCTTCGGAAAATAAAATATGCTGCCCGAGCTCTAATTCTATTGACCGTTTAGCCAGAAATGTTCCCTGAACCAGAGCGGCCAAACGTCGTGCCAGATCGCCCTCCTTTTCATTCGGAAAACGCGCATAAAGAAGCTCGGCAATAACCAGTCCCAACACACGGTCGCCGAGAAATTCGAGACGTTCATAATTGGCGTCAGCACCTGTACTGGAATGCGTCAAAGCTGTTTTTAACAGTGTCTTATCTGTGAAGGTATGACCAATGCGGTTTTCAAGCTGTTGTAAAGTTTCAGCCATAATGCCTATTGCTCTTGTGTTTCAAACTCTGTGCTGAACGCATCTTCGACAGCGCGTTCGTCGCTTGGTGAAATTAATGCTTCTTCATCTGTCTTCAAACGGACAGGGTCGATATCATTGAAGAAACGCTCATAGCGCAGCGCCCAAGGCCAGTTCCAGACCTCGAAAATACCTGCACTCCCGTCAGTCGAGAAAAACAGAAAGTCCGCACGCCCGACAATATTTTCAAACGGTACAAACCCGACAATATGTTCCACGCGACTGTCCTGCGAATTATCGCGATTATCACCCATCATAAAATAATGGCCTTCAGGCACGGTAAACAGCTGTGTGTTGTCGAGTTGCTCACCGTCAGTTGTTTCATAAATTTCATGGACGACACCGCCGGGCAATGTCTCAAGGTAATGATGCATAGCCGTCCGTCCGTATGCGTCGGGATCTTCCTGCATACCCAAAAGCTCGCGTTCGACAATTTCGCCGTTAATGTATAAGCGCCCATTACGGACCTGTACCGTCTCGCCGGGCAACCCGATAATGCGCTTGATATAATCGACGCTGTTATTGCTTGGCAATTTGAAAACAACAATGTCGCCACGCTGCGGTTCTTCGGCCCAGACACGACCATTTAAAGGTGCCAGTCCGAACGGAAAGGAAAAACGGCTGTAACCATATGCCGGTTTATTGACGAACAAATAGTCCCCGATCAGCAATGTCGGCTTCATTGATCCGGAAGGAATGTTGAAAGGCTCGAACAAAAAAGTACGGATAAGAATAGCAAAGAATATCGCTATAGCCGCCGTGCGCATAAAATCGACGATTTCTTCCTGCGCGGTTAAGGGAGCGTCTTTTGCTTTTTTTCCGCTCTCGGGCTTCGTGTCTGCGGCCTCTTCCGTTTGCGGTGCGGATGTCGTTTCATCGACACTTTGCTGTTCCAAATTCTCGTTCATACGGTCTTTTTGTCTCATTCGTGATGATGGCCATGTTTAGACCATTTAGGACCTAAAAGCCAGCGCTGTTTACCCCTGCCCCGCCTTCGGATGGGCTTCTATAATCACCTGCGCCTGCGCCAATGGCGGCTCGTCGGTCAAAGTCAGATGGATTGAGGCCTCAAACCCTTCAGGAGTAAGGGCTTGCAGGCGCTTCAGCGCGCCGCCGGTTAACTCCAAAGTCGGTGCGCCGCTTGGTGCATTCACAACGCCGATATCTTTCATGAATACGCCCTGATTGAAACCTGTACCAAGCGCTTTGGACATGGCTTCCTTTGCGGCGAAGCGCTTGGCATATGTATCGATATGTGTGCCGGCTTCGCGGCGGCGTTCGGCCTTAGCGCGTTCAACATCTGTGAAACAGCGTTCGATAAACCGTTTTTCGTAGCGGCCCATCACTTTTTCGACGCGCCTTATATCGATTAAATCACTGCCAATTCCAATTATCATTGATTTTTCCGAATTTAAAAAAAGCCTAGTGCGGCTGTCCGGTTACTTCGCGGGCAACCCGATGCAATTTACGCTCGCGGGCCTTTATACGGGCCTTTTTCGCGCCATGCACCATCTGATAGAAGATCATATAGCTGATCGGGGTCGTGAGCAAAGCCAGCAAATAGCCGCCAAGCAGCCACGGAAGGAAAATGCGGAATGGTTCTGTTTTGATCAATTCCCAAACAACGCCCAGATCAATGTTATCAGGCAAGGATACAGAGGCCGGAAAGCCCAGAAGCTGGAATATAAAGGAACCGAAAGACATTGCCGCCCACCACATGAACGGGAATGTCCAAGGATTGCCGACAAATGTACCAATCAAGGAGGCCAGAAAGTTAGCACGCAAGAGATAGGCGATAAAACCGGCCTGAATGAAATGTGTGCCGACAAGCGGTGTAAAAGAGATCGCCGCACCAATCGCCAAACCCAGTGCGATTTTCTGTGTTGTATCAGATAAGCGGACAATACGCAGGCGCGTATATTTCGCAGCACGTATCCACCCCATACTGGGCCAGAATAACTCTCGAAGATTTTGAAGTACCGATCGCGGTTTCCGCCGTCTAAACATTAAAAAATTGCGCCGCTTTTGTCAGTTTGATTTCTGATAATTTGGGTTTATCATGATGATTAATCAATAGCCCCAAGGCCTTTTTTAACAATGAATGGATCATCATGAATATTCAAGACCATATACGTATCGTTCCCGACTTTCCTAAAGCCGGCATCAACTTTTATGATATCTCGACATTATTAAAAAACCCGCAAGCCTGGCGAGAAACCATCACAAAGCTTGAAAGACTGATGGAAGATTATAATCCGGATATGCTGATCGGCATTGAATCCCGCGGCTTTCTGGTTGCTTCTGCTTTGGCTTACGAGATGAATATAGGTTTCGGCATGGTCCGCAAACCGGGCAAGCTCCCGGGTAATACCCTTTCGCACAGCTATTCACTGGAATATGGCGAGGATACCGTCGAAATTCAGCCCGATATGTTGGCAGCAGGCTCAAGGGTTGTTGTTGTTGATGATTTACTCGCCACAGGCGGGACAATGCATGCCGCGGAAACGCTTGTTCAGAAAACGGGTGCACATGTCGTCGGGCATGTTGCCATTATCGAGCTAGAAGGTCTGAACGGCACGCAAAAACTCAGCGCGCCGTTTAAATCTTTACTCAAACTTCCCGCTTAAGGCAGATCCGGTTCTTTTCGGCCGTTTTCCGCAAGCGGCTCTGGCTCGAACAGGATAACCGAGAAATTATCTTCGATTTGTTCCAGTCTTTTTGGTGCGCGTAAATCCAAACGTCCCTTCGGAGAAATACTTCCGATTACGCGTACCTCGCCGCTTTGCATTTTTTTCTCGATTTCCGCACGGTTACCTTCGCTCGTTAAGCGTGTTGCGCGGAAGCGCCATCCTTTGCGGAATTCTGCGGCAATTGCCCAGTAATCCATATCAGACGGGCCAAATGTGCGGCCGCGGATCGTTTCGGAAATTTGACGGCGTTGGTGTTCATCTTCCTCATGCGGCAAGAACTGGTAAACCTTGTCACGGCCGAATTCGTGAACGAACATGTTACAAATTAAAGCGTTATACGCCGGGTTATTCGTAACAGCCGCGATTGCATTATAACGGGCTACCTCGACATGATATTCGGTTTCTTCCGACAAAATCTCGCCGTAATAAATTGGTACATCCGACAAGCGAGCACCGCGCAGGGCATGCCAGTTCTTATCCGCGATCATGACATCCACATTGCGTGATTGCAGTGTTTTCGCAAACTGTACCGCCCACTCGGATGCCCCGACAATGATAAGGCCGTCTTTATCGGTATAGGCCAGATTTAAAAACTTACCCAACGGCTTTGCCGTCAGCCCGTGTGCAAAAACGGTACATAAAACAATGGCAAAGGCGAGTGCGAGCAATTGTTCGCCGTCCTGATATCCGATTTCAACAAGATACGGGCCAAGCACGCCGGCAACAGCAGCACAGACAATACCGCGCGGGGCGACCCACCCCGTCAACGCCACTTCCTGCCAGCTCATATTTCCGCCGATGTTTGACACGATCAGTGTCAGAGGACGAATTACAAACAGGAGCACCGCGACAAAGGCAAAGCCTTGCCAACTGATGTTAAACAAAATCGCAGGGTCGATATTCGAGGTCAGAATAATAAAGACACCCGAGATCAACATAATCGAGATCGTTTCTTTGAACTTCTTCAGCTCCTCGATCGCCTTGATCCCCATATTGGCCATGGCAACGCCCATAATGGTTACGCCAATCAAACCGAAATCATGCTCGATAGAGTTACAAAGTACGAAAAAGATCAGAACGACGGAGAGCAAGAAGGCAGGCTTCAGATATTCAGGGATCATATCGCGGTCAAACAGACGCGCAACCACGTATGAAATCAAAACACCAAAGAAACCGATCAACACTATGCCCAGCCCCGTGCCAAGGAAAAAGCCCGATAATGTATGCTCTCCGAGAGACTGGATTTTATAATACTCGTAGCACAAAATCGCCAAAACCGCGCCGACCGGGTCATTGATAATCCCTTCCCATTTCAGGATAGAGGCAGGCCGTTCCTTTAAATGCGCATTTTTAAGAAGCGGCATGATAACGGTCGGTCCGGTGACAATTAAAAGCGCGCCGAAAGTAAGGGATACAGGGAAGCTGAGGCCCGCAATATAATGCAACGCCAATGTCGTTAGCCCCCACGCGACAGGGCCACCGATGACAATGATGCGTTTTATCGCATAGCGCGCCTCCTTGATTTCCTTGAAATTAAGGTTCAACGCCCCTTCGAACAGGATGATCCCGACAGCGAGAGAAACGATCGGATTTAATAAATCCCCGAGTAAAGCTTCGGGCTGGACCAGATCAAAATAACCGGCAAGGAAACCACCGGTCAGCAGAAACACAATTGCAGGCGTTTTGAATTTCCACCCGAGCCATTGGCCCAGAATGCTGAAAAACGCGATCCAAGAAATTTGCGCAAGTACTGGAGCCATATTACCTCTACTGTGATGAGTCCTTTAAAAGTAAAACATCATTTATTGCTGATATATAGATGAATTTTCAAAAATCTACTGCCCGCGCGCGCGGTCCACACTCGATATAATCGGTGTCGCCCGTAATGCGGCGATTATATTGCTGAGGTGTTTGGTGTCATTCACGTAAATATCCACCAATAGCACCCAGAAATCCGTCGAACGGTTGGTGATTTTCAAGTTCGTTATGTTACCACCATTGGACGCGATGACCGTTGATAATGTTGCCAATGCACCGGGTTCGTTCTGTAAGGTGATATTAATACGGCCGACATGTGCTTCGGGTGAATCCGGCCCATCGCCCCACGACACATCCAGCCAGCGCTCGGGCGTATCGGCGAATGTCTCTAGCGTTTCACAATCAATCGTGTGGATGGTCACGCCTTTTCCTGTCGTGACAATTCCAACGATGCGGTCACCGGGCAGCGGGTGACAACAGCGCGCAAAGTGAACAGCCATACCAGGGATCAACCCCTTGATCGGCATCGGCGCATCGGACCCGCTTAACGGTTGCACCATGACGGCTTGGTCCATATCTGCGGACGGACGTTTTGCTATCTCGGTTTTGTGTGCAGGGAAAATCGCTTTAAACACATCGCGCGCGACGACCACACCCGAGCCGATGCGGGCATAAATATCGTCGTTCTCATCGACTTTGAATTTTTTCACAATGCCGGTGACAGCTTTTTCACTGAAGTCGTAGCCTTCCTGACGGAAGATCTTTTGCAACATCGCTTTACCCAACGTGACATATTCCGAGCGCTGTTGGTTACGGATGAATTTGCGGATATGGCTGCGGGCCTTTCCGGTCACTACAAAACGTTCCCAGGTCGGCGACGGCTGTTGGGTTTTGGAGGTGATGATGTCCACCTGATCACCATTGGCGAGCTTGGTATTCAACGGCGCGATACGGCCGTTGATTTTCGCACCGACACAACGGTCCCCGATGTCGGAGTGAATGGCATACGCAAAGTCGATAGGCGTTGCCCCGGACGGCAGCTCGATCAGATCGCCCTTTGGTGTAAAAGCAAAAACCTGATCCTGAAACAGCTCAAGCTTGGTGTTTTCCCAGAAATCTTCCGGCTGTTGTTCCTGCTCCAGAATTTCGAGCAGTTCACGCAACCAGCGATATTTTTTCACATCCTTTAAAGTCGGAAGCTCCCCTTCTTTATAGGCCCAGTGCGCGGCGACACCCATATCGGCCTGATAATGCATTTCGCGAGTACGAATCTGGATTTCAATCCGCTGCCTCGACGGTCCCATAACAGTCGTATGAATGGAGCGATAACCGTTCGGTTTAGGTGTTGAAATATAATCTTTAAAACGACCGGGCACGCTCGGATACTTACTGTGTATCAGGCCCAGAGTGCCATAGCATTGCTCCATATCCTCGACCACTATGCGGAACGCCATAATGTCGGACAGCTGTTCAAAGGCGACGTTTTTACGCTGCATCTTTTTCCAAATCGAATATCCGGTTTTTTCGCGGCCCGAGATATCGGCTTCGATACCGGCCTTGGACAGCATTGTTTTCAGCTCTTTAATAATGTCCTGAACAACATCAATCCCTTCGGTTCGCAAAAAGGACAACCGATTGGTAATACTTTCCCGTGCTTCGGGGTTCAGAACGGAAAAAGAGAGGTCTTCGAGTTCCGTTTTAATAGAATGCACGCCGATACGCTCAGCGAGCGGTACGTAAATTTCCAGAGTTTCCAGAGCAATACGGCGACGTTTGTCAGGTTTTTTCAAACCGTCAATCGTACGCATATTATGCAGACGGTCGGCAAGCTTCACGAGAAGGACGCGAATATCCTCTGACATTGCGAGCAAAAGCTTACGGAAATTTTCCGCCTGCTTGCCCTCAACTGTTTTACTTTCGATCCGCGTCAGCTTCGACACCCCATCGACCATATCGGCCACTTCTTTGCCGAATTGATCAGTCAACTCATCATAAGTAGCTTCGGTGTCTTCGAGTGTGTCGTGCAGAATAGCCGTCAGGATTGTTCCGACATCCAACTTCATATCCGCCAAAATGCTCGCCACTTCTACAGGATGGGTGTAGTAAGGCTCCCCCGATGAACGGGTCTGTCCTTCGTGCATTTTCTTGGCAAATTCAATAGCGTTTTCAACCACTTGAGGGTTGAAATCGGGATTATATTCTTTTATTTGGTCCACCAGGGCAGGAGGATTTTTCATATGTGCTTATAAAACTCTTTTGTGGTCTTTCTAATAAAGTAACATGTGCGGTGCAAAAAATCACTGTATTTGAAGAGGTTGGACGATTTTAGATATAAAAAAGGCCGGAGAAACCGGCCCTTTCGTCAAGTTCTTTGAAAAGATCTTATTCAGTCGGCGTACCGCCGGCCATTTCTTCCAGTGAAGGCTCAGCATCATCAGCAACTTCCTCGTCACTGTACATGCCTTCAGTCTTGTTCTGGTTTCCGGCAATTGTGCCCCATTCTTCCTCACCGTCCATAAGATCAATTTGCTCGTCTTCTTCTTCGAAGGCGACCATACGTTGGTGAGAGCGAACAAGCTCTTCTTTTAGATCTTCAACTTCTACAGTCTCGCCAGCAATTTCGCGCAGGGCAACAACAGGGTTTTTGTCGTTATCGCGGTCGATCGTCAACGGAGCGCCAGAACCGATTTTACGGGCGCGTTGCGCGGCCACCATTACGAGTTCAAAGCGGTTAATAACTTTATCAATACAGTCTTCTACGGTTACGCGTGCCATTCATGCCTCTTTCAAATTTTGAATGAAGACTTCTTATAGTGGGTTCGGTTTGGAAATGCAAGCGCTTCGGGCGGATATAGGCCCATTGGAAAATACACATTTATCATGGTGCCTTTTTCTCATTCTGAGAAACCTCAATCATTTTGATTATTTGTGAAATAGAACTTGATTTTGATTCTCAACTAAAATATCACGGTTTTCTAATTTAAAATATTATTACCCGTCAGGATAGTATGAGTAACCCCTCCACAACCACTATAAAGTCCGGCCTTTTTTACCCTCAGGAACGTCTCGCATTATTTATTGATGGCGCACACCTGTATGCAAGTTCCAAAGCGCTCGATTTTGATATCGACTACAAATCCCTTTTGAAATGGTTTTCTGATCAAAGCCGCTTGATGCGCTCTTTTTATTACACTGCTTTGGTGGATGATCAGGAATATTCGCCTATCCGCCCGCTAGTTGACTGGCTTGACTATAACGGCTTTACGATGGTGACGAAGCCCGCGCGGGAATATACCGACAATCAGGGCCGTAAAAAGGTCAAAAGCAGCATCGATATCGAGATCGCAATCGATATGATGGATATGGCCGATAAAATCGATCATATCGTGCTGTTCTCTGGTGACAGTGACTTAAGACGCTTGATTGAAACGGTCCAGAACAAGGGCGTCCGCGTAAGTGTCGTTGGCAGTATTGAAACCTCACCTGTGATGATTTCGGATGAAATCCGTCGTCAGGCAGACTTCTTTATTGAGCTTGATGATCTTGCTCCGTTTATCATGCGCAAAAATAACAAGTCTTCCGAAGAGGAATATCAAGCCGCCTAAGGCTTGCCTTTTATGGATATGCATGCGTTGATAATGCATGGCTTTCACTCCCCCCGCTTCAGATTGTGACCTTTGCCCGCGGCTCGTTGAGTTCCGCGAGACGAATGCAGCCAAGTTTCCTGACAAACATAATGCGCCCGTTGATCCGTTCGGACCAATTGACGCATCGTTGTTGATTGTCGGTCTTGCACCGGGTTTGAAGGGTGCGAATTTTTCAGGCCGCCCGTTCACGGGCGATTATGCGGGGGATTTATTGTACGCAACCCTAAAGAAAGTCGGGTTGGCGCACGGCGAATACGCCAAACATCGGGAAGACGGGTTGGAGCTGATTAATTGCCGTATCACAAATGCCGTGCGCTGTGTGCCGCCCGAGAATAAGCCGACGACCGAAGAAGCCAATACATGCCGACCATTTCTGATCGATGAAATTAACGCGATGCCGAATTTAAAGACGATCCTTTCGCTCGGCCTGATTTCCCACAATGCGGTTTTGAAAACATTCGGCATTAAGCAAAGCGCATTTAAATTCGCTCATGGGGCGAAACATCAGATTACGGACAAACTGACACTCCTCGATTCGTATCACTGCTCGCGTTACAACACGCAGACAGGACGGCTGACCGAGGAGATGTTCGAAGATGTTTTCAAGATGCTCTAACGCTTACGGCGTTGCCGCTTCTTTCATGTGCTGTGCGTTTTGCTGGCTGCGTTTACGGATCAGCTTGTTCAGCGCATGAATATAGGCACGTGCCGATGCCACGAGCGTATCGGCATCTGCGCCCTGACCGTTTACGAACTTACCACCTTCACTCAAACGAACCGTCACTTCGGCCTGCGCATCTGTACCGCCTGTTACAGCGTGCACTTGATAGAGTTGCAGTTTTGCATCGGGGTGCGGTTCGATTTCGCGGATGGCCTTGAAGATGGCATCGACGGGTCCGTTGCCTTCGACCTTCACGCATTTTTCCTCGCCGTCGATCATCACACACAGGTCAGCGGTTTGCGGACCCGTTGTACCGGCGACAATCTGCAGGGAGACAAAACGCATATGTTCGTTCTCGCGGATGACTTCGTCTTCGATGAGCGCGATTAAATCGTCCTCGAAAATCTCTTTCTTCTTGTCAGCCAGTTTCTTGAAACGGGTGAAGGCGTCCTGAAATGCATTTTCGCCAAGCTCGTAGCCCATTTCGGCCAGTTTGCTCTTGAACGCTGCGCGA
>CAZLTT010000008.1:10231-35415 GCA_964562515.1 uncultured Micavibrio sp. | reverse complement strand
CAGGCACTCAGCTGAATATCCGTGATAACAAAATTGTTGCGGGTGAAGACGGTATCGACATTGATAATGTTCGTAACAATGCAGTCGTGAAAATCGGTGGCCCGAGCTACAGTCGTGACGGTAACTGGATCATCGCAGGTGATGACGGTATTGAATTCGATGCCGGTATCGACTCAACAGTTCTGATCCAGAAAAACCGCATTGATGCAGGTGATGACGGTATTGATATTGCCGATGATGACAGACGTCATACGACATCTATCGACTCCGGCGCGGTTGTCAGCATTCTCGAGAACCGCATCGGTTCTGAAGGTTCTGACACTATCGGTGACGACGGTATCGTGATTGATGAAAACATCACAGGCGGCGCAACATTGACAATCTCCGGCAACTCCATCGGTCGCTCAGGTGCGAAGGTTGGTGATGACGGTATCGATCTGGACAATATTTCTGGCGGTGCAACTGTTAACATCGTGAATAACCCGAATAACTACGCTAGCGATAACGGTATCAATATTTCAGGCAGCATCAACGGTGCGACCTTGAACATTACCGGTAACAACCACGGTATCCACGCGGATGACCACGGTATTTACGTTGGCGGCGCGATCTATGGCGGTTCTACTGTGAACATCCATGACAACATTATCTCCGCTAATGAAGATGATGGCAGAACAGGTGACGGGATCCATTTTGCGGGTAACATCTACACAGCCAACATCAATATTGGCGATGGTTCTGGCAGCAGCTTGTACAGTAATCCATCCAACTTTATCCGCGGTAAAGACGGTATCCATTTCGCAGGGTCGTTGAACAACGGTACGAAGGTGAAAATTGACGGTAACCGTATCGGTTACGGTGAGAGATCTTATGGTCGCTACCCGATCTTCTCTGATGCTGTTAGCGATGACGGTATCCAGTTCGCACAGGATGTTCAGGGTAATGCCAATGTCAAAATCACAGACAACTACATCAAGTCTGATGATGACGGTGTAAGCTTCCTTGATGATATTCAGGATGACGCCCGTGTATTGATCGGTGGCCGCAGAGACGGCAACACCATTGATGCGAATGATGAAGGTATCCAGTTTGGCGACGAGATCAAAGGTCACTCTTTGTTAGAAATTAGCTATAACGATATCGATGCTGATGATAACGGTATCCAGTTCGATGGTGAGACTTCTAACCATATCCATTCCGGACACGGCGAAGAAATCCTGATTAAGCACAACTCTATCGAAGGCGGCGAGCATGGTATCCTGTTCAATGGTAAAGCCAGCAACTGGCGCCATGACATCGTTATCCGTGATAACAGCCTGATCAAAGGCGGTGACGAAAACGGTATTACTCATGTTGGTAATATCGATGATGCCGAGCTTTGGATCTTGAACAACGACAAGATCGATGGTGATGAAGACGGTATCCATATTGAAGGGTACTTCTATAACGGTGCCAAGATTGTGATCGAAGGTAACGGTTGGGACGGCGGCGTTCGCGGTCGTGACGACGATGGTATCCATGTTAAGGATACAGGTTATGACTTCGGTTCTGATGTTCTGATCAAAAAGAACCACGTTCACTACACTGGTGATGACGGTATTTTTGTCCGCAATGTTAAAGGTGTGAAAATCATTGAAAACGACATTCATGACACAGGTCTGGAGAGTCGTGACGGTGATGGCATCTTCGTTGTTGATAGCGATTATGCATTGATCAAGAAGAATGAGATCACAGGTGCAGGCCGTGACGGTATCAACCTTTACAGCAGCTATCGTGCAGACATTTTGTTTAACGATATTTATGCCGAAGGCGGTAATCGTTTCCTCGGAAGAGGCCAACAAGGTGCAGGCCGTGACGGTATTCATGTTGAGTACAGCGATAAGGTTGATGTAATCGGTAACGATATTACTTCTGATCTTGGATATGGTCGCTATGCTGTTGACCAGCTTGGTGCAGGTCGTCACGGTATCTATGTTGCACATAGCGATGGTGCAGATGTGAAGTTCAATGATGTTCTTGGTGATGTTAGAACGTTCTTCGGTTTCCCGATTGCATCTGTCGATTCAGTTGGTGAAAACGGTATCTATGTCTACAAGAGCCACTTCGCAGATGTGAAGTTCAACGATGTTGAGCGCACAGGTACAAATGGTATCAAGCTGAGAAAGAGCGCCTTCGGTGATATCGGCTTTAATAAAGTCGACCGCGCAGGTGATGATGGTATCGATGTTGAATACGGTTTCTTCGTTGATATTTTCGGTAACAAAGTCAGTAAATCCCGCGACGACGGTATTGACGTCGAAGACAGCTTTGGTGCGGACATCAAGTTCAACAAGGTGACTGAATCACGCCGTGACGGTATCGAGGTAGATGACAGCAAATATGCTGACATCAAATACAACCTCGTTGTTGGTGCGGGTGATGATGGTATCGATGTTGATGACAGTAAGTTTGCTGATATCGAATACAACCTGATCTCCTTCACAAAAGATGACGGTATCCGCGTTGATGACAGCTTTGGTGCTAATATCATGCGTAATCTGGTCGCCTTTGCGGGTGATGATGGTATCGATGTGAGCGATAGCAGCTATGTAGATGTGAATGGTAACTTCATCCGCTTCGTTAAGCGTAACGGTATTGAAGTTTCCGGCGGCAAGCAGGCTGACATTATCGGTAACAATATCCGCTTTGTCGGTCGTGACGGTATCAATGTCCGCAATGTTTACAGCATGTACAACAGAGGCTTTGACGTTGTGATCAATGAAAACACAGTGCGTGATGCAGGTGATGACGGTATCGAAGTGAAATATAGCGGCGATACCCAAATCGACTTCAACACTGTAACCGATGTCGAAGATGATGGTATCCGCGTCTACAATCCACGTGGCAGCTTCATCATGAGCTACCCAGATATGTATGATGATGGTCCGTCCATGAACATCATGCGTGTAAGTGCATACCCATACTATGAGTTTGTCCCTGCGAATGTTGAGATCACCAACAATACTGTGACCAATGCGGGTACTGACGGTATCGAGGTTACTGCTTACGATGTTCAGCTTCTGGCCGATACAAACACCGTATTGAACAGTGGCGAAAACGGTATCTTGTTGAATGCTCTGGGCGGTTACGGTCGTTACGAGGATCGTGTTGATGATCTTCAGACTGTGAGCCTTGTGTCTACAACACCTTATCCTTCAATGAGAAAAGGTGACGGTCCGCAAGGTCCAGGTGTATTCAACTCCTTATTAATCAATAACGGTGTTGAGAACTCAGGCACAAACGGTATCCACGCAAAAGGTTACGGTCATGGTGATGTTGTTCTTGAAGGCAACACATTGGTTGATAACCCCGTTGGAGCCCGTTTTGAAAGTGGTGCTATTGATCTGACAAACCTTGAAAACCCGAACACAATCATCGTCAATCCAGACTATGAATTGCCTGAAGGTTATGAGTTTGTAACAGGCCTTCAGTTCGAACTGGCCGGTACTGCTGAAACAGTCGCGAGTGCGAATTCATTAACGATTGTTGATGAAACGCTCGGTGCTACAGCATTTACAGGTTTCATTAACCGTCCGGTAGAAGAAGCTTTCTACGTACGTTTCGAAGATGGTGCGATCCTTGACGAGCTTGGCAACGTGATTGTTATTAACGGTGAGCAAGTCAATTTTGATGGCTTTATTCCGGCGAACAATCAGGATGCATTCGGAAATATTCCTGCAGTCGCGTTGAATGCGATTGAAGATCGTTTGTTCGATGCTGATGATCCATTGCTTGATGGTCGAGGTCAGATCTTTATCGGTACACCTGCTACGGCCGGTTTGGATAATGTTCAGGACTTCTTCCAACAGTTCTCACAGTTTGCGCCGGGCTTTGGCGGCTTTAACTTGACGCTTCTCGGCTTGCCGCCGACATCTCCTCCTGTAGGTGGCTTTAACAATATCCAGACCTTCGCAGGTCCTGGTGCGTTGAATGACATTAATCCTGCTGCGGGTGGTGAGAGCCCCGAAGGTCTGAATGACCTCGAGCCAGCTGCGGGTAATGAGTCTGCATGTTGGAGTGATGTTATTAACGCTTCTGCGACCGGCGGTGTAAACTTTAACTTCTCCGGCGATCCGACAGACAATCTGAATGCTGCAGCAAGTTGTGATTCTTAAGAATTAGCTTTTAAGTCAGTTAATATCAAAAAGCCCCACGGATTCTTCCGCGGGGCTTTTCTTTTACGGTTCATTGGGTTCAATGACGCGTAACGTTATCTCTGTATGAGTGAATATAGACCAATTGGTGCAGCATCAGCCGTAGGGGACGCTGTTATGCTTGTATCGGTGTTTATTGCTGGTGGGACGGCTTGTAATGGCTCGATCGTTGCCGCTTCTTCTATAGGTATTTCCTCACCGGCTGCTGCTTTAATGTCTTCTAAAAACGGACCGTAAAGTCCTTCGTCTGTCTGTGTGCCTTCGAGATATGGGCCAAAAGTTTCTTCACCGTTTTCGACGGCAGGTACCGGAACGGCAGGAGGTGTGTCTCCTGTTTCTTCTAGATAGAGATCGTGACCAAACACAAAGAGCTCTTCGTTTACAACAGACGCTTCATTGTCCAGAAGGCTTACGCCTTGGGAGCTTTCGGCGCGCACGGTGTAGGTGCCCGGGGGTACAAATTCAAAGGCGTAAAAGCCGTCAAATGCGGTGACAACTTCGTCCCTGACATTGCCTTCTGCGTCTATCAATTCGAGCTTCAATCCTGTTACGAGCTTGTCTGTATATTGTCTGTAGACGGTTCCTTCGATGGCGCCTGATTCAATAATCGGGAAGACAGCATCAACAACTCCGCCGCGTGCCATGACAGTACTAAAGCCCTCTGTTCTTGGGATAAAGTAAGGGTCTTCCAGTGAGTTTCTTTCCAGTCGGACATTTGCCAGTTTGTTGAGTGCGCCATTTGTGATTAGGAGGCCATCCTCATCTGTTCCGACACGGCTGACAGTGTTTCCAACCATGACCCGTGCGCCTTCAATCGGTTCATCAGCCTCTGTGAAAACGCCGTCATTGTCATTGTCGAGGAATACTTGTGCACGGACAGGTGCAGCATTTCGTTGCTGCCTACTGGTGAAGCCGTAATCCCCTGTTTTGGTGTAAGGCGAGAGTGATGATGTGGCCCGCAGCACAAACTCCCATCCGTCGCCGCGCATGTAGTTTGCTTCGCCAGTGGTCAATACGGTGTCGAAGTCATATCCTGCCTGCAGGCCGAAGTCATATGTATCGTTGGTGAAATTATGCCCGACATTCACGGAAGCTTGGTATTTCTCATCATTGGGCTGGTATCTCAGCTCTGCGTTTACCGTGCTTAGGTCGATCACAGGGTGAACGTCATAGTTTAAGTTTCCTCGTAGCTGCCATGGATCGCTCCGAACGGTTGTGGAGAACCCGGCGGTGGTTGTTTCGTGCTGTCCGCTGCTTAGTCTTGTTGTTGTGTTGTGGCTTATGCGCACAGGACCGCGCGTGAAGGTTTGCGCCGTATTGATGTTTGTTTGTGAATCGCCGACTTCACGCTGTGTATGAACCGAGCTTAAACGCAGGCCTATCGGTACGTTGGCAATATTCACACGGCTGTTGAATTGCGCTTCGGCTTCGAATGTTTTTTTGCTGCTGCCAAAACCTGCTTCCTCACTCTCGAAGTCGTTAAAGAAGTCGAGGTCAAAGTTGGAACGGACGCCTTTAAATTGTGTGACGAGGCCCAAAGATACCGCGCTTCCGCCGCCAAGCTCGTTATAAGCCTCGGTTTCAAAAATACCGATTGGCGAGTTTACAATCGCTCCTGCGCTTATGTATTCGCGGCTTTTATCAATGTCCGGTGTTTCCGTGTAGTTACCGAAAACTGTGACGAACCGGTTGAGCCCGTACCCTGTTTGCAGGCTTTTGACCAGCCCGCGCGGGGAGGTTCTGGGTGTATCCTCGAGCAGGATGAATTCGCGTTCGGAGTCGAGGAAGCCCGCTTCGTATGTGACTTGGCCGGGGCTGAGCATATTTCCGCCCGCCGAGAAGTTTTCGACCTGTTCCCTGACTTGGCCTTGCGGTCCGAACAGCAGGATTTTGATTTGGTTGTTACCAAAGTTTAGAACAACATCTTCGAAGAAGAACTGGCCGTCATCAGGAACAACCCCGATATTGATAAGCTCTTCGTTTCGGTAGACTTCAATTTCCCATCCCGGAGGGCCTGTCCCTTCGAGTGTAATTTCATCAAATGAATTGCTGCGCTCACGATTATCATTTGAGATGACTACACCGCGCCCTGTTTCGGTGTTTGCAATGAGTTCTCGTTGGCGGATGTTTACATCCCCGAATTCGACGCGGCGTACATGCGGAACCAGATATTCGTCACCGGTAGAGGTTCGGCTAGCCTTAAAGCGAACGCTGCTTGGGCGCTCTAGATCACCGTCTTCTTCGAGTTCAATATTGGCTGAGAATTCGGTCAGAAACTTTCCGACTTGTTGAACGCCAGTAAAGATGTTCTGGCCGGTCAGTTCATTATCCTTGTCATCGTAGGTGTAAATTGCCTGTAAATCGACGACAGGCTTACCAAAAATGCTGTACGGATTGTCACGGCGCGGAAGTAGTTTTTGGCGCTCTAGCCGCTCTTTTCGTCTGTTGAGGGCAATTTCCTGCTCGGCCAGTCGTTCTTTTCTTTTAATAAAGGCGAGATTTTCTTCACCTTCGACAATTGTCTCAATGGTTAGACTCGGCAGGTCGACTGAAAAGGCTGTGGGCCAGAGGCGGTTAATAACCTCCAGTGAAAGGTAAAGATCATCAGTTGCGAGGTAATCTTCATCGAGAACTGCATTTTTGGATAGTGTGTCGCGTGTGCCCTTGATGGTGATTTCTCCGCGCTGGGCATCTATCGTGAAGGTGTTTTCTTCGGCGATGGCAAAGCCTGTCACAACCTGATTGTTGGATTCGACTTCGATATAAAAATCCATCTCTTCGGCAAGCTCGATGACCGGCAGGTAATATGTACCTTGTTTTTCATAGGCAAATATTGCCTCGGAAATAAGCCATTTGGGCGGCAAAATTACCCTAAAGATCAGTTCATTGGGGATTTCATCACTGTGAGCGCTGTCAAAGTCTTGAGCAAATACGGGTTTGGAAGGAGGGGGGGAGAAAAGGAACAGAAAGATGCAGACGCAGCTCAACGTAAAGTGAGCAACGGCTTTCGGCAATGATAGTGTACGTGAAGTAGACACAATACGCCCTTACATCTCTTAAATTCAAAAATTGCACAAAACTTGTTCACGAAATGTGAAAAAGCTACCCAAACAGAAGAGTTGCAAAGGGTATGCCACATTGTGGACAAGTGTGATTAATTTAAGTTTTTCAGGATGTTATCGGGTTGCGGTCGCTTGTGCGAGAACTTTGCCAGCGTACTGGCTATCACTAGAGTTAGCGCGATATACGACATCTACTTTACTGCAGTTTGCAGCTGTCGTATCGGAAACCTCAAGTTTGTATTTTAGATCGCGGTAAGATGTTTCCGTGTAAACTGCAATACCACGAATAGTTTGCAGGATTTTTTCCTCTCCACCGTCATTACAGACGAAGTCAAAGTCACCGTAGACGCTGCGATCGCCTGTCCTGGAGACGCGGAATGATACTTCAAGCCCTTTTTCATCTTTTCTAATTTTAGCGTCGGAGATCGAAACACTGGCGGTTAGTTTTCCGTGTCTGACAAAGACGGGTAGTGAAATTCCGGGTTGAACTGATAGGCGTACAGCGGGTTTGTCCGCTGTTTGTTCTTTATATGGTGTTGGCTCTGCCTCAGTCAAAATGCGTAAATGTGCGCGATATTCGCCTTGCTCCAGATCTTTTGGACGTCTCAAGAGTAAGCGCACTTGCTGTGACCCACCGGGGGGAACAGTTACACGGCGCGGTGCAAAACGGATCATATCGTCGGCAAAATTAACCCCTGATGCGTCTTCGCCTTCCTTCAGTGAAGCCAAACTCGAAGCTCCATCTTCCATTTTAAAGCGCAACCACTCCAGTCTGTAAGTTTCTGGTCGATTGGAAGAATTGATAATGGTTAGGATTTCCGATCTTTTAGACCCTTCAAAAACAACACGTTTTAAGCTGACGCGCAGTGCCAGAGCGTCCTGCGACAGCCATACAAGCGCAGCGGCGCATATGATAAATGTGGCCAGACAAGACCATACAGCTTTACTTTTGTTTTTGTTCAAGCGCATAAGCACCATTTCTCAGGGTTTATAAAAGGTTTACGCAGAAGTACTATATTGTTCTTATATTATATTGAAATTCAAGCCTAAATCCAAGCTTACTGAAAATTAGCGAAAACGCGTGTTGTTCCGGTATATGTGCCGGAGGCCTGTCCGGCCTTGGTAATGAGTGTTGCACCAACGGGTACGGTAAAGGTGGTAGAGCCCGCGGCGGGGGTGATTGTGACTTTCGGGCCACCATCGGCAGAAACAAAGTTAAAGTTATTGATTGTAACGTTTGTAACGCCGTTCGTGAGTTGTACGGCGGTGTCTTCGATACTGATGGCCACAGGAAGGGTTGCACCACGCACGACCAAGCGTCCAACTTTTGGTGCGCCGCCTGCGAGGCTGAGGGAGTTGTTATCGTCCAGAACGAGCCTGTTCAGGGCAGGGTCAATCAATGCACGGCCTGCGCGTTCGGGGGCCATTGCTAATGTTCCGAAATCAATGGATGTCGCGACGGTGACCTCAATGGCCGTAATCAGGCGTGCCACCATAGGAATGGTCGCCGTTGCGGCCGTTGCCGCCTTTAAACCAAGCACGCTTAAAACAGACAGCGAAACCATCCCGCCGGCGGCGAGGGCTTTTCTGGATTTATCTAAGACTGTCTTCGCTTTAATCGGCATATTCTATGCTCTTTATATAGTACATTCTTTAAAATTTTCTAAGATCGATAATTTTAAAGAAAATACTCAATATGCATCTATTCTAAGGAGAAAAAAGCCGACCTTAAGATCAAGGCCGACTTTTTCTTAATAATCCAAAAAAGCTTTCAGTCAGCTGCGATTATTCGTAAGTTGCAGTGAGGTCAAGTGTCCCTGCGTAGTCACCTGCAAGCTGAGACGCGTTTACAACAAGTGTTGCACCCACGGTGAAGTCTTCACCTCCAGCTGCTGTGGTACTGAAGCCGCTAACCGCTGCACCCGATACATCGACAGGACCAGTTTCCGTTCCATCACCACCAGCCAGGGTAATAGCTGATATACTCATGTCAGCTCCCGGACCGGACAAGACCGTTGCGGATGCTTGAAGGTTAAATGGGATAGTTGGGTCTGCATCAATGCTGAAAACGCCGGAAACCCCTGGTGAGGCTGTTGGTAGGAAAAACCCTGTGCCCGTACGGCCATTTGCATTGTCCAAAACCAAGTTACCGCCGGCGGCTGGTGGTACAAAGCCTCCAAAATCCAGATCGGTGGCTCCGGTAACACTAATGCCTTGAATCACGGTTGCTTCAGTATTAATTGTTCCTGTGTCGCTAGTCTGCGCATGTGCATCAGCGCCGACGCCAAGAGCGAGAACAGCGGCCCCGCCCAATAGTAGTTTTTTGAGTGAATTCTTCATCATTGATCTCCTTCTCGCTCAACAAAGATAATTTAATTCTCAATTTGATAAATGATACGATGGTATCGAAAGAAAGGTCCGAACAGACCCGTAATCAGATACCATAGTATACTAATACCAGAATATTTGAAACTCCTTAAAATACCCTTAAAAAGCGCGGCGAAATGACATATCTTTCAGATACATACTTAGGATCATACTCAGGTTTTTCATGACCGATTTACCACAAATACCCCTTGAAGAAGCGCAGAATTTAGCCATTTCTAATATACAGCAGGGAAACTACCGCGTTGCAGCATCCGTGCTGGAAGATATTCTCAAATTGAGAAAAAAAGATGGTCAATTTTTGTATTTGATGGGTCTTTGCCAGTATTACATGGGTAATTTTAGCGATTCTTTGGGGTATTTTGAGAAAGCTTTGAAGGATAAGGCAGCGGAAGCCGAATGGTTCTGTAATTACGGGATTATCCTGACCGAGACGGGAGACCATAAGAAAGCGCTCAAAATTCATGATAAGGCGATTTCCAAAGATCCAGACTACGCACGCACATATTGGAACAAAGCCCATACGCATTGGTTGACGGGAGATTTTGTTCAAGCCGAGCATTTTGCGCGGATTGCTACGCAAAAAGACCCGCAGGACGCAGATGGCTGGCTGAATCTTGGTACGGCGCTTGTTAAGCTTGGGCGCAAGGACGAGGCTGTCGCAGCTTGGGAGCGCGCATTGGAGATTAACCCTGATTTCGCCTATGCGTGGAATAATCTGGGGAATGTGCTGCGGGATATGGGTCAATTAAAGGCGGCGGCAGAGAAATGCCGCAAGGCTCTGGCGATTGATGAAAACTACCCAGAGGCGCAGAATAATCTGGGGAATGCGCTTTTGGATCTCGATGAGCCGCAGGAATCGCTGATGCATTACCAAAAGGCGATTGCGTTAAAGCCGGACTATATAGAAGCGCAGAATAATCTGGCTATCAATTATATGAAGCTGAGCCGTTTTGAAGATGCGAAGACCCACGCGCGGATTGCGCTGTCATATAAGGATGATTATCTCGATGCGCTTATTTCCTTGAGTGTTGCCCATCGGGCGCTGGGTGAGATGGAGGATGCGGAAAAGGCTATTCAAAAAGCGCTCAAGCTCAAGCCTGAATCGGCGGAGGTGCGGATTGATCTGGCCGATGTGCTGTATATGCAAGACCGGTATGCCGAAGCGGAAATCGAATTGAGGCAAGCGCAGGAATATGATCCGGGCAGTCCGCGTGTCTATCTGAAACTCTCCGAGGTACTTGAACGCGGGAATAAGCCGCAAGAAGCACTAGAGGCGATTGATGATGCGATCGGACTGAATGCGGAAATGCCGGAAGCGTATTTGCGCAAAGGACAGATTTTGCTGCTGATGAATAAGGCAGAGGATGCGGAAGCCGCATTTTCTCATACGCTTAATCTAAAGGCAGACTCTGCCGAAGCGCATCTGGCTTTTGTTGATTTGTACTTATCGAAAGGGCAAAAGGATAAAGCGCTGGAGAGTTTTGAGAAGGCTAAGACCTTAGCTCCCGAATTTCCGACACTTTATTATATGCAAAGCAAGTTGAAGCGTTTTACCGAAGATGATCCTGATTTTCATCAGATGGTGAAAATGGTAGAAGATGTTGAGCAATATGGTTTGGATTACGCATCGATCCTGCATTATGCATTGTTTTCGGCTTATGAGGATATCGGTGATTATGATGCGGCTTTTGATCATTTGATGAAAGCCAATGCGTGCAAGCGCGAAACCGTCCCTTATGATCCGAAAGACCAGCTGCAGAATTTCGAGCGGCTCAAGGATGTATATTCCGCGGATTTTCTGAAGAGTTTTGAAGGGCTGGGGGATGACAGCGCTGTACCGGTTTTCATTCTCGGCATGCCGCGTTCGGGAACGACGCTGACTGAACAAATGTTGTCTGCGCATCCCGACATATATGGGGCAGGGGAGCTGCTTTATATCGGGACGCTGGATCAGGAATTTGGTTTTTTGACAGCAGAAAATGCCCATAAACAAGGACAACGATATATCGAGCAGGTACGTGCGCTGGATAAGGAGGGCACGGCCAAGCATATTACCGACAAGATGCCCGGTAATTTTGCGCATTTGGGCAAGATCGTGAGTATTTTGCCGAAAGCAAAGATTATTCATACGCGCCGTAACCCGATTGATACGTGCTTGTCCTGTTTCAAACAGAGTTTTGCGCGTGGGCAATACTGGTCCTACAATCTCGAAGAGCTCGGTGATTATTATAATGCATATGTAGGTTTGATGGAGCATTGGGCAGAGGTTTGTCCGAATGCGTTTATTGATTGCACGTATGAGGATTTGGTTCAGGATCCGGAGCCGAAAATGCGGGACTTGTTGTCATATGTTGATTTACCGTGGGATGACGCGTGCCTGTCGCCGCATAAAAATAAACGTACGGTTCTGACGGCCAGTAAGACGCAGGTTACTCAGCCGATATACACATCCTCCGTTCAATCATGGAAGCGTTATGAGCGTCAATTAGAGCCGCTTATAGAGAAGCTGGAAAACGGTGCTGCCAAAGGTTTGTTGTAGTGCGGGATTTCCATCAAGTTTTCTTTCGAACGCCGAACACTGTAAAATGGTTATAGGACATAGAGAAAATAATTGGATATGGTGTTTGCGTATTCGAAAGAACATGCAATATTCATAATATGCACAAACACACACAATATATCGTGCAGAGGTCAAAAGCCTTTTGGGTTCTCACTCTCTTTACGGCATGCATGGTTTTGGCGACGCCATCCCACGCCCAGAGTGTGAATATCAATTGTATTAACCCTCTTATCTTCGGGGAAATCATTCCTTGTGGGTCGGCCGGAACGTTGGTTATCCGCCCCGATGGTTCTGCTGTGGCTAGTTGTGTTTTTCAGGGGAGCGCCCCGACGTCGAATGCATTGTGCTCGATTACCCAATCATTTCCGTTTCGTCCGATGGATGTTGTTGTGACAACGCCAAGCATCTCTATTACCAGTGGTGCGAACAGCATGACGGTTAATAATTTCAATTTGATCACAAATGGTGGTGGTGACAGTGTTAGCTTACCGGCGCAGCCATTTGTTGAGGTGCCGATTGGTGCGACAATGAATGTCGGCGCGACACAGGCATCCGGATCTTATAGCGGCAATTTCACCGTCGAAGTTACTCTGCAATAAAGTAGATTCAATAAAATACGTCTCAAATTTGCGTTATTCCGCGAATCTGGGCTATTCTTGTTTAAATAAAAAAATAACAAACATTTATTTATAGAGGGTATGTAATGAGCAAAGATCACACGGTTGATCCGTCTTCCACGTCAACATCTTCACAATCCGAAAATTGTAAGTCACAGGACTCAGAGTTGTGTGCCACCGAAGAGGCATCAAACGAGACCAAAAAAGAATTCACCTTTTCAGACTTGGCGTTCAAGAAGGATGAAGACGGCAAGTTGGTCGTTAATATTGTTAATGAAGAAGATTTCACTGAATCTACGCCGTGTGACGCTTACAACACCTCAAGCGGTATAGATGAACCTTTTTATCCGTATCCCGGTAAATTCGGGCATTACCATTATGAAGATTACACATCCGGTTTGCGTATTCATAAGCCCGGCGAACAGGATGCATGGAAGCAAATTGAGTCTTTGATTGGTCTGGATAGCGTTAAAGCGCAGCTACGGGATATCCAGTCGCGTATTTATTTTGATCAAAAGCGTGCAAAGGCGGGACTTAAGACATCGCAATCCTCTAATCACTTTGTTTTTTACGGTAACCCCGGAACAGGTAAGACAATCTTGAGCCGTATTCTGGGTAAGCGCTTTAAAGAAATGGGTTTGATTGAGCATGGCCACGTGGTGGAGGTCGACCGCAGCGATCTTGTCGGCGAATATATCGGGCAGACTGCGATTAAGACCAAGGAAGCAATCAAGGCCGCGAAGGGCGGTATTTTGTTCATCGACGAGGCATATTCCCTGTACTCGTCCTATGACCGTGATTTTGGACATGAAGCGATGAGCACGCTCGTTAAAGCCATGGAAGATAATCGAGACAATATGATCGTAATTATGGCCGGTTACAAACAGGAGATGGATGATCTGGTGCGGATGAACCCGGGTTTGAAATCACGTATCCGCCATCATCTGCACTTCCCTGATTACTCGGTTGAGGAGCTGGGCGGTATTTTTGAAAAATTCTGCAATGAGGATGATTACATTCTTGATGAGGACGCGAAACAGGCGTTGCAGACATTGATGAAAGCGACCAAAAAGCTGAATCCCGAGCGTATGGGTAATGGCCGTTTTGTTCGTAATGCGTTTGAGACGACTTTGGAGAAAATGGCAAGCCGTGTCATGCGGATGGATCTTGAGCAGGCCGAGGATCTGCAAACAATTCGTTTTTCAGATATCCCGTCGATTGAGGATATTACCGTCGGTACAAACCGTGATCCATATGGCGGTGGCGGGGATAATATTCGCCCTCTACGCCCCAGTGATAAGTAGGTAAAATATTGTAAATACTGGAAAATGTCAGATTCTTGACAATCTTTCGGTTTGCGCCATATTTAATAATGAAGATGCCTAATATTGGGTCTTCATTAAAACTCAACCTTGCTAATTGATGGAGGTCGAAATGACAAACCTATCTGTATTTACACCCTTAATGCGTCAAACTGTTGGCTTTGACAGATTTAATGATCTGTTCGAGACGATGTTGAATGATGCTGATGAACGCTTTGATGCGTATCCTCCCTATAATATCGAGAAAGTTGGCGAAAGTGGTTATCAAATCACGCTGGCCGTGGCCGGATTTTCAGAGGCTGACCTTGATATTACGGTTCAGGACGACACATTAAAAGTATCGGGTAAGAAGCATACCGAGAGTGATGAAAATGACCGGAGTTGGTTGCATCGCGGGATTGCTTCACGCGCATTCGAACGCACGTTTCGTTTGGCGGATTATATCCGCGTTGATGATGCGAACCTCGAGAACGGTCTTTTGAGCATTTCACTGATCCGTGAAGTGCCGGAAGAGAAAAAGCCGCGTTTGATTCCTATTAACGGCAAGTCTGCCGGATTATTGGGAAAAACGAAAAAGAAATAAATTAGTTTAGCTCGGGCCTGAATTTCGCGGGGTTCTTCCTCTCTCCCCCCTGTTGTTAACTTCGCGAAGATTAAAGGTTCAGGACCGGCTTTTATGCCCGCTCCATTCAGGTCGTACCAGATCGGTTTGGGGCGGGTTTGTTTTTGGACATTTGTTCTAAAAAAGCCTAGAACGGTATCAGTTATTTTTTACAAAAGGATTTTCACCCGTGCAGGTAACCAAATCGATTTTCACAGTATCCACTATAGCTTTTGCTCTTGTTTTCGGCGGCGGTATTTATCTTCTTTCGCAGATTAACAATCTGGCTAAGCCGCTGACAGAAAGGATTGCATCCGATGTGTTGGGTGTGTCGGTTACAATCGGGGAGATGGATATCCGGCTTAAGGAACGCCGTGTTTATGTGCGCAATATCGATATTGCCAATCCTGACGGCTTTAGTAATCCGCATGCGATCGAAATTGATACGGTAACGGTTGCCTTGGCGGCGATCGCGCAGGATAGCGTAGATATCGAGGATGTTAGCGTGGATGGAACCGATATCTATATGGAGGTTAAGCCGAGCGGAACCAATTTGAGCGTTCTGCAGAACAACCTCAAACGTTCTAAAGGCGATGGCCCTGTGGAGAGCACGATTAAGGTGATCATCAAACGTTTTAAGCTGGATGGGGCGACATTGCATCCGTCGGTTACATTATTATCCAACAAGACATTGGATCCCGTGAAGCTGTCGCCTGTTGTTTTGACAAATATCGGTTCGGGCGATAACGGGGTTCTGGCTCGCGATGCTATGGCTCAAATCATGGGGCCGATTTTGCGTGATGCTGCACAAAAGGCCGCTGATTCCGGATTTTACAAGGGCTTGTCTGCGGATAAGCTGAAGGAGATCGGGATCGGTGAGTTTGACCAGATCAAGTCACAAGTCACGCAAGAAATTGATAAGCTGAAAGGCTTGTTTGAAAGTCCTGACGAGTAGGCTTTACGCGACTTTTGCTTCAGACGATTTTTCTTCTTCTAGCTTTGGTAATTTACCGTGCACTTTAAGGTAATGCGCTTGCTCGTCTTCGCACCAGTTTTCTATTTTGGTTTCTGATACGCCGAATTCCTGTAGCAGGAATGTGGCCATTTCCAAACCCGGGGGTGCGCCTTTACTGTGGAAAGGTTTTAAACCCAATGCTGCAAACTTAACGGCATCGGCAGAATCTGTAACTGCAACATAACGTGCGAGGTTTGGCCATAGACGCTGTATTGTCGGGGATGCATCGCGCGCAATATCGTATAGGGCTACTGCGGAGCAAAAAGCCCGTGCTTCGCCGACGCCGAGCGTGTTCCAGAACCGCATATCGCCCGGTTTGCCGTAAGCGACAATATATCCGGCGGCGATGGCCTCCAAAAATCTTTGTCTATCATAATCGACCGCAATGTAGGGGATGTGGTGGGCCTTGAATGCGCGGGCCAGTGTTTTTCCGGTCTCATTCATGCCGAGAATAAAGACGGGGCGACTACCTTTGGGATTGGCGGCCATATCTTGCGAGTTACAAACGCCGCCCATGCTTGAGCAGACCTTGATGCTGAGTTTGTATGCAAAGCTGTATAAGAATGGCGAGGCCATCATGCTGAAGGCGACGGCGGTGATTAAATGCTGCGCTAAAGTGGTGCCGACCAGAGCTTCTACATTGCCCATAGAGAAGATCACGAAGGCGAATTCGCTGCCTTGGCATAGTAGGAAAGCAAGCTGTATGACATGGTGCGCGGGGCGATTGAACAGGTAGGCTAACGCTCCGATGAGCGCACCTTTAGTCGCGATTATCATCAGCGCGATGCTTAGAATTGTGCCTAGATCGTCGAGTATCATGAGCGGGTTTAACATCATACCGATCGTGATGAAGAAGAAGGCAAGTAGCAGGCTGCGGAAAGGACGAAGCTCACTTTGTAGCAATATGCGGAATGGAGTTTCTGCCAGAACCATACCTGCTAAAAACGCGCCCAGTGTAAGAGACAGGCCAACAGATGCTGTGGCTAGCCCTGTCAGCATGACGACCAAAAGCCCGAGCATCATGAACATTTCCGGATCGTCATACCGGGTCATCATTTTCATCAGTGGGGCGAGAATATATTGGCCAAGCACAATTGCCGCAACAACCGCGATACCCGTGTTAAGCAGTGCAAACAGAGCTGTTGATGCAAGTGATGAATCGCCGCCTACGGAGTCAGCGAAGATCAGCAGGAAGATTGCCGCGAGGTCCTGAAAAATCAGAACCGCTTTTGCGCTTTGTCCGACCGGAGATTCTGTTTGTTTTTTGTCCGCCAGAATTTGCATGACGACCGCAGTAGAAGAGAGCGCGAGCGTGAGGCCGATGAGCAGCGCCAATTCAGAACCCGTCGCGAAAATAAAGGCGCATGCACCCCCTATAATCAGGCCACTCAGTAACATCTGTAGCGGGGCGAGCCCGAACATGTCTTTGCGCAAGCCCCATGCTGATTTGAATGAAAAATGCAGGCCGATATCAAACAGCAGAAAGACCACGCCGAGCTCGGCTAAAATGTGCGTGGTGTGGCTTTCTTCGATAACATTAAAACCGTGCGGTCCGAGGGCAATACCGGCGAGCAGAAAGCCGACCATGGGGCTGACGCGGATGTAGCGGCACACCATGATGACAAAAAAGCCGGCTGCTAGCAAAATCACCGGCGGTATAAGAATATCCAATCCGCTCATGAAAAGACTATAGGGTCAGAAGGCCGAAAAGGGAAGCTTACAACCGTTTTGCTGCAGGTATTTATGCAGTTTGAGAGATGTTTTGTTGTCTCTGTTGCGCCTGGCCATCGCAATATCGGCGGCTGAGGAGATGAAACAAAAGGCCGGATGCGCAATTGCTCAATGAAATAGAGGCGAAGACGCCTATCGCGCCGAATAACCAGCCACCGATATAGGCGGCCGGAACCATGATCAGGAAAGAGCGCGCAAAAATCATTACGAAGGCTTTTTGCGGTCGGGCAATCGCATTGAATGCGGATGACCAACCAAAGACGAGGTTTCCAATGCCGTATGATACGGGCACAATCCAGAAAAACAGCACAGCATAATGGACGACTTGCGGATCGTCAGAGAATATCTCTGCAAGAGGTCTGGCAAACAGCGCAAGCAGAACGGCGACCAAGGCGGACCATAGAAGGTTCCACATGATGGCCAGATCAATTGTACGGCGCACGCGGTCATAAAGTCCGGCGCCCCAGTTCTGGCCGATAATCGGGGCCATGCCGACGGCCAAGGCAATGACGACCAATAACGCGAATGCTTCGACCCGGCTTGCCACACCAAAGGCGGCAACCGCTTCTGGACCGTAATCGGCCAAAATAGCGACAATAATAACCGAGACTGCCGGCATAAGGATGTTTGCGACGCCTGCAGGGACGGCGATGATCAGTAGTCTTTTCATGGAGTCTTTGAAGGTATCGAGATGCAGGCTATCAACAGCGACCAGATTTTTGCGGGAGATCAGAATATACAGAGCCATAACCGTTCCGCAGATATAGGCGATGAGTGTTGCCAAGGCTGCACCTTTAACACCCATTGCCGGGAAGCCAAGCAATCCGAAAATCAGTAATGGATCGAGCACAAAATTGATGATGGCGATAAAACACATCACAATAGCGGGCATTCTGGTGTCTCCATTCGCACGCATAGCGGAATTGGCATTGACGGGAAGCGCCAAGACCAGAGATGCCAGTAACCATAGCGGCATATATTCAAGAATGATTGGGAATGTGCTGTCATCCGCGCCCATCGTGAAGAAGAGGGGTTTTAAAAATATATAGGTCAGGGCTGCGATGAGTCCTGCTGCGATGACAGCGAGTATTAGTCCGTGCAGAACGACGCGCCGCATATCTTCAGTTTTCTTTTCACCGATCAAACGTGCGCAGACCGAGGACAGGGCGATATTAATGCCGAAGACCATGTGGCTGATGAGCATTGTGATCGGGAAGGTAAAGCTGATACCCGCCAGAATGGTTGTGTCACCGAGTAGAGCGATAAAATATGTGTCAGCAAGCTGCACTGAAATAACGGCCAACAGCCCCCAAATCATCGGGATTGTCATACGGATCAGATGGCCTTGAATGGAACCGTTCGTTAAATCCCCTTTTTGGCGATAACTATAAGGGATGCGGTCGCGATCATTTTGCATGGGGCTATGCTTAAAGCTCTCTTTTATCCTGCGCAAGTCTTAATCCGCGCTGTTACAATTTATGCTAATATAGTTAGGGGCAAAGCTTTGAAAGGGTAGCGGTGTTTCTGTAATGGGGAATCTTTTTGCAAAACCGTTCGCATTGGGGATCGGACCGCAAGGTTGCGGTACGGATAAGCTGCATGCTTATTTCAAAGGCCATGCGGCCGTTGTTTTGCCGGATGTGCAGGAAATTTTCTATTTTGACAGACACGTACAGCGCGGGCCTTTGTTTTACAAAGAGCATTTTGACAATGTGATGGCGGCCGATTTGGTGATGGAGTTGACCACGACGGCATTTGATCACCCACAAGCCGCAGAACGGGCGGCTGACTTGTTGGGTAAGGATACCAAGATTTTTTGTCTTTTACGTGATCCTGTTGAGCGCTCCTTTGCAGTGTATAAGCAGTATCTGCAATACGGAATTGTAAAAGGCGACATTGAGGCGGCGGTGGAGCATGCGCCGCAGATATTGCATGCCAGCCGGTATGTCGACCACATAAATCACTGGCAACAGTATTTCGAGGACATTCATTTTTTGAGCTATGAACAATTGGAAACAGAGTACGCCAAAACTGTGAAATCATTATGTGCGTTTCTGGATATCAGCTTCAAAGAACCGAAGCGGCACATTGACTGGCACAATGTATTGCCTAAAATCTGGTTTCCTAACAAAGGTGGTCTTGGACAAAGAAGATCAACCGCTTCGGAAGATGATCAGAAATTATGGTTGTCCAGCCAGTTAGAAGATGAAAAGGATCGCTTTAGAAAATTGATATCATTGGATATTTTTTAAAAGTTAATGTCTCGCCTTTTATTTACATAAAATATTAACCAAATAAACCTTAAAATATAAGGACGTTGTGCACGCATATTAGAAAAGCCGTATAAGGCAGCGGATACAGCGAATTTGGGGCAATAATAAGAATAAGGGTACAGGGGCAATGGCCACAAACGGCGTTGATTTCATTACTTTCGTAGGAACTTTACAGCGTGTCACAGTTACGCTGGAAAATCCGTATAGTTCAAAAACATATGATGTAGATGATGACTTTATCGTAAACACCAGTTCGTATGACGGGCTTGGTGGTTTTGATTTTCTAAGCTTTACCAATCAGGGTGATTTTCTCTCTTTGACAGATAATACCGGTATGATTGTGGTGCAGAATATTGAAAGCTTTATCGCCGGTAACGGTGGTGATGTCATTAACCTTGCGGATGAGACGTTAACATATGGTGACGTTCAGATCGTTGGTGGTGACGGTGATGATATTCTTTGGGCGAATATCGGTAATGACAGTATTCAGGGTGGCTTGGGTAACGACATTATTGATGGCGGCCCCGGTGACGATATCCTTTTAGGTAATTCAGGAAATGACCAAATTTTTGGCGGTGCGGGCGATGACCGTCTCGATGGCGGTGACGGCGACGATATTTTATATGGTGGCACGGATCTGGGCTTGAGAGAGCTTGATAAGGATTTCGTTGATAATATTACGTTCCCTGATTTGGTTGAGGGTACGAACATCCAGAACTTGATCCCGCCCGGCAGTCCGGCTTTGGGTATTAATAGTGATAATCTTACCGTTGATTATGGCGCTACTGCGACCCTGACATTCCGTGAGGGGTTCGCGGGATATAACAATTCATTGGGCATTTACAGTATTGGCGAAGACGGCACGATTGCTATGGCGTCTGTTCTGTGGGCTAACGTGAAAGATGCAGGGATTAATACCGAGCACAGTATTGATCTTCCGGTCGGCGAAGGCGGCGGACAATTCGGTTTCTTTATCATTGCTGACGGTGATCGCGTAAATGGTGGGTATGACGGTCTGGATATTACCGGCGACGGTGTTATCAATTTTGTCTACGATTATGGTGGTGCGGGAGAGCGTGCTGCGACCATTAATGATGACGGGAATTTGGTCTCTGTTGTTTATAACGATGGCACAACCGAAGTTGTGCTTGATGGATATCATTATCATACAACGCCGCGCGGCGAGACGCCGAATATTAACTGGGATCAGGATACCCATGCGGTTTCCGGTTTGCTCGATCAGGAAAATCAGGATGTTTTGCGTATCGGTTTCGAGGATTTACCTAATCTCGGCGATGCGGACTATGAGGATGTTCTGTTCGATCTGGATATCGATCAGGCGCATGTCGATGCGAGTGAGCAAGGCTCCGATACGTTGATTGGCGGTGCCGGTAACGATCTATTCTATGGTGAAGGCGGCGACGATATCCTGCTGTTCGGTGAAGGTTTCGACCAACTTTACGGCGGAACCGGAAGTGATCAGTTTGTTATCAATACCAATGACGGTCTGGCAGATAAAATTTACGATTTTGTCGGCGGTGTTGGCGGCGATATTTTGAATGTGACGGATATTCTGTCTGGTTTCGATCCGCTGAGCGATGCGATCAGTGATTTTGTCCAGCTCGTCAACAATGGTGACGGGGATACGGAAGTTCAAATCGACACAGATGGTGTCGGCGGTGATTTCACGACGGCTGTCGTTTTTGAAGGCGGTATCAATGATACTTTGGCCGACCTGATCAATAACGGTAACCTCGTCGCTGATCAAAGCGTTGTTGTTTAAGCGATAAAGCGTTACTTTACGCTGTATATGCAGGCAGCTTTTCAAGACGTACTCAAAGTCATTACTTTTCCAATTGAAAACGGGTTCATTCCGATGGATCCCAATCATCACGTGCTGTTTTTAAACGGCGCACATTGTGAAGGCTTGGGCGCTTTTTCCGAAGGCACATTTGAGGCTGTGCAGGTTTTTAAACCTGCCTACACATCTTTGCGGGAGACTGGGAGCGATGTTCAGCCCGATATTCGAGCTGTGAGGCACCCCGCAGATACGACGCTTATAGCGCTGCCCAAGAACCAGATAGAGGCGAAGGGCTTGATTGCACACGGCTTGGTAAATACGAAGCAGGGCGGGCATGTCTGTATTGCTGCGGGCAATAAGGCGGGCGGCAGCCGCATCGTTAAGACGTTGAAAACATTGGGCGTTGAAGACGTACAGCAGGACACTATGAGCAGATGCAGGGTCGTTTGGTTTACGCTTGGCGGCTTTGATAAGGGGCAGGTTCAAGCGGCGATAGAGGCTTCAAAGCCGCAGCCCGTTCTAAACGGTGAATATATGAGCGAGCCGGGTATATATGGGTGGGATAAAATCGATAAAGGCTCAGCGTTGCTTATCCAGAAGCTCGAAATTCCACAGTTTAAGGTCGGTGCCGATTTTGGATGCGGGTATGGTTATCTTTCGCGAGAAATTTTAAAACACGTACAGCCGAAGATATGGGCATGTTTTGATGCTGATTGGCGGGCCGTGCAAATGTGCAGAGAAAATTTGCGTGGCTTCGATACCCAGACTGAACTTCGCTATGACTGGCTGGACCTTACACAGCCATTGCGACTGCGTGAGCCTTTGGATTTTATCGTGATGAATCCGCCGTTCCATGAAGGGCAAAAGGGAAAGCCTGAGATTGGTAATGCGTTTATAAAGCGGGCAGCAGAATCTTTGAAACCAAAGGGCCAGCTATGGATGGTGGCGAATAACCACCTGCCTTATGAACAAGTGTTGCAGACGTGTTTTAAAGACGTGGAAAAACGCGCCGAAGAGCAGGGATTCAAAGTATATAAAGCTGTTAAGTAGGGCGTACGTGTTTAGATGTGGAAGGTGTAGCCTTCGCCTTCGAGCTGACGTACTTTCTTGATAGTCCGCTGGATTTTCTTTTCATCGTGCAGCGCCTGTTTGTTCAAGCCTGTTTCACGACCGACCATGTAATAGATCGATTCCAGAGATACTTCCTGCCCTTTTCCATGCATTTTTACGTGATAGGCCATGGCCGAGTCCATTGTAATGATGGCCTTGTCCGGTTGGTTACGCTTACGCATATGCTCATCGGTCAATTCGACGATGGTCATCAGGTTGTTGTTAGAAATTGTTACGCCGTGGTGTTTTTCGTGACTCGGGCGCAAGGCTTTCAAAATCGCGTACGTTTCGACAGTGTTCGGAATACTCAGGAACACTTTTTGGAAACGACGATCCATCGCAGGGTCTTGCGCAACATACATCCGGAATTCGTCCAGAGTTGTCGCACCGATAACCATCAGGTCACCCGCGGTTAGATAGGGTTTCATCACGTCGGATAGACCGGCGTAGGACGAGCCGACACATGTCGGCATAATCTGGTGAATCTCGTCCAGAAACATGATGATTCTTGGGTTTTCCGGATTGTGATAGCGTTCGGCAATCCCTTTACAAATCGGGATGAAACGTTCCTGGAATTCAGCAGGGCCACTTGTACCCGCGGCCATACGGGCCATATCGAGTTCGATTAAGCGGGCGTCGATCAGGTAGTCAGGAACATCGTCAGCGGCGATTTTTTGTGCCAAAGCCACAACCATCGCGGTTTTACCCACACCGGCAGGGGCGAGCAGAACGGCGTTTTTACGACCTCTTTGCAGCAGGATCAGGATGGTTTCATCCACTTCCTTATCCCGTCCTGTGATCGGCCCGTAACGACCCATTTTCGCCAAAGCTGTGAAGTCAGTACAATAGGAGCTGAACAGGTTTTCAAGCTCTTCGTTAGTGACTGTATATGACCATTGCGTAGACATGATGCTCTTCCGTAATTATGAACGTCCCTAGGTTATTTTGATCTTGCGAATGCAAGTAAGCAGAATTGAGTTTTAACCTTACCTCAATATTGAGTGTAGCAACAGAGTCTTAAGAAGATGTTTTTGTCTTACGTAAATAAAATGTCTTGGTCGGTGTAGCCCTGAGCGTAGAGCGCGGCCGTTAAATCCCCATGAATAATCAGGTTTTCAAGCTCATCTGCGACTGCGGGTTTAGCTTTATAGCCGATACCCAGTCCGGCTTTTTTCAGCATCGGCAGATCGTTTGCTCCGTCGCCGATCGCCATGCAATGCTCGGGCTGTAGGTCGTACATGCTGATATATTGTTTCAGGAATTCGACTTTTGAGTTTTTATCGAGGATCGGGTGTTTCACTTTGCCGGCCAAAGAGCCGTCCTGATTTAAAATTAGTTCGTTTCCATGATGGTTCATGAATTCGAGTTTTTGCGCGACAACGCGGGTGAAAGCGGTGAAGCCGCCGGAAACAAGCACACAATGCGTGCCGTATTCTTTCATCGTTTTAACCATAGTGGCCGCGCCTTTGCTGTATTCCATGGCATCGACGGTTTTTTGCAGCGCTTCGGCCGGTAGGTCCTTTAGCAGACCTACACGTTCTTCGATGGCCGCATGAAAATCGAGCTCTCCATTCATTGCGCGGGCTGTGATTTCCGCGATCTGATCTTTTATACCCGCATGCTCAGCCAGATCATCGAGTGTTTCA
Organism: uncultured Micavibrio sp.; assembly: GCA_964562515.1. GTDB lineage: Bacteria > Pseudomonadota > Alphaproteobacteria > Micavibrionales > Micavibrionaceae > TMED27. The sequence goes on along the minus strand of CAZLTT010000008.1, from coordinate 11,096 downwards.
CCTGTCACTATGGTTGAATCCATGTCGGCGATGAGGACTTTTTTGCGGCGCCCTTCGATTGGGGTGATGAAGATATCGATTTCCGGAGCTTCAAGGGCCTCGCGCACATGTCGCATCATCGACATGCCGCCTTTTTGGGATATTCCGATTTCCGCGACGCGTTTTTTCTCTATCCACACTGTGCGGCATGTCGGCATGACGTTGTAGCCGGTGATGATGGCTATCACGTCCTTGATATGACGTTCGGATAGAGCAAATTCGGGATTGGAGGCTACAAAAGTTAAAACGAAGCTCATAATTAAACTTTATCTATAGTTTACACACAAAAAGGCTGGACAGCGCTTTCAGAATTTTTTATCGCTTACACACCGTATAAAGAAAGGACGCCCTACACAATGGAAAAGCCATCCGTTAAACCCAGAAACCCTAATTTTTCGTCAGGCCCTTGCTCGAAACGTCCGGGTTGGAGTTTTGAAAATCTAGGTCATGCGATGCTTGGACGTTCCCACCGCGCGGGCGGTCCAAAGGGACAGTTGAAAGATGTCATTGAAAAGCACAAGGCGCTTTTAGGCATTCCTGCTGATTATAAAGTCGGGATTGTGCCTGCTTCGGATACGGGTGCGTTTGAGATGGCGTTGTGGTCTATGCTGGGTGCACGCGGTGTTGATGTGTTTGCCTGGGAGAGCTTTTCAGGCGACTGGCTTAAGGACATTAAAAACGAGCTGAAGCTTGAAAATGTGAATACATATGAGGCGGGTTATGGTGATTTGCCGGATCTTTCGCAAGCGAATGCGGCCAATGACACTGTTTTTGTCTGGAACGGAACGACCAGTGGTGTACGTGTGCCGAATGGTGACTGGATTGC
>CAZLTT010000008.1:3105-10131 GCA_964562515.1 uncultured Micavibrio sp. | reverse complement strand
TGGGTCGAGAATATTGGTGGTTTGCGCACCACGATTGCCCGCGCCGAAGAAAATTACAAAGCTGTCGAGAACTGGGTCGCGAAGACTGAGTGGGTCGAATTTCTGGCCGAAGATGAGGCATCCCGTTCACGTACATCGGTGTGTTTGAAAATCACTGATGAGTGGTTTGAAGGTCTGGACGAAGCCGAGAAGACACCGTTTATCAAGGCGATGTGCAAAATCCTCGATAGCGAGCAGGTTGCTTATGACATTGCGGGTTACCGTGATGCACCTCCGGGGCTGCGTATCTGGTGTGGTGCAACTGTTTCAGGTGATGACGTTGAGGCGCTGATGCCTTGGCTCGCTTGGGCATATGAAGCACAGAAGTCCGAAGAGCAGCGTAAGCAGGCGGCTTAAGAGTTAAGACCGATAACCGGTCCGGTACCTTCCGTTAAGACAAATTTGGTATAAGATTTTTCCGAGGCATCCAAGGCATACCCTTTTTGGTAAAGGCTTTGGGCGATTGATCTTTTTGCCTGACCGACGGCGTTCTCCGCAATGTTTTGCGTGTCTTGAATATCCAATAAATGCGGCATTACGGGTAGTCCGTAGATGACGTCTTCAAATGCGGTTTGAAGGTCCGGGCCCAAATCTCCGTGAACTTGGATTTCCGGGAATGAAACAGAACCGCGTGTCATCGCGGGCGCGGAGAGCATGGCCAGAATGGTTGTCATATCTTTCGCTTCTAGGGGAAGCTGTGAGAGAAACTTCATCATTTCAAACATTGAATGGTTTGCTGGCGGTTGCACCATTTTGCCCGAAAACTGCATAGGTTCCAGTGGATCAATGCACAGGCCGACGCGCAGTTTTTCGTTATCCCAAGCGATGGATGTACCTGCTTCGGGTTGAAAAACGGAGGTGATGCCGTCCGTCTTGATGAAAATCATCTCATCTTTGTACGGCACGGGAATATATTGTTCCGGTCCTGATTGCGGTGGTTTATGCATAGACGCTTATGTACAAAACTCCTTATATTATGTCAATAAAATTCTCCGCTTTACTTTCTGAGCCGACCTGTTATTGCTGTAGGCCTGTTTGCCTAAACAAGACAAAATTAGGAGTATATAATGTCTGCACCCAAGGTCCTTATCAGCGATAAGCTGGATCCACTTGCCGTGGAAATTTTTGAAAAGAACGGTATCGAAGTCGATTTCAAACCCGGTCTTTCCCCCGAAGAACAACTCGAAATTATTGGTGAATATGATGGTCTGGCCGTCCGTTCTGCGACGACTGCGACACCGGAACTGATCAAAGCCGGTAAGAAGCTGAAAGTGATCGGCCGTGCCGGTATCGGTGTCGATAACATCGACATTCCGACAGCCACCGAGCAAGGCGTTGTTGTCATGAATACGCCGTTCGGTAACTCCATTACGACAGCGGAACACGCGATTGCGATGATGTTTGCGCTGGCGCGTCAAATCCCACAAGCCAATGAATCTACGCATGCGGGTAAGTGGGAGAAGAAAAAGTTCATGGGTACGGAGCTTTATAACAAGGTTCTGGGTGTTATCGGTTGTGGTAACATCGGTGGTATCGCCGCGACACGCGGTGTTGGCCTGAAGATGCAGGTGATTGCGTTCGACCCGTTTTTGACGGAAGAGCGCGCTGCTGATCTTGGTGTGAAAAAAGTCGAGCTGGATGAATTGTTCGAAAAGTCTGATTTCATCACGATCCATGTGCCGAAGAATGACAAAACAGCCAATCTGATCAACAAAGACACAATTGCTCAAATGAAAGACGGCGTGCGTATTATTAACTGTGCGCGCGGTGGTATCGTCAATGAAGCGGATCTTAAAGTTGCGCTGGACAGCGGTAAGGTCGCGGGAGCGGCTTTGGATGTTTTCGAGGTTGAACCGGCCAAAGACAATATTTTATTCGGTCATCCCAATGTCGTATGCACACCCCACCTTGGTGCGGCAACGACTGAAGCGCAGGTCAATGTAGCGTTGCAGGTTGCCGAACAGATGTCTGATTATCTGAATAGTGGTGCGGTCATGAATGCGCTGAATATGGCGTCTATTTCTGCTGAAGATGCACCCAAGCTCAAGCCTTACCTGAAGCTGGCTGAACAGCTCGGAAGTTTTGCCGGTCAGATTACCGAAAGCCCGATCAAGAAGATCGAGATCGAGTATGAAGGTACGATTACCGACATTAATACCGACCCGATTACTTCGACTTTGTTGGCGACGTTGTTGGGTTCCCAGATTGAGTCAGTGAACATGGTTAATGCGATGCAAATCGCACAGGCCCGCGGTATCGAGTTGAAGCAAAGTTATAATGACGAGAGCAAGAACTGGCGTTCGATGATTAATGTGATCGTCACGACAGATCAGCGTGAACGCAATGTAACCGGTACGTTGTTTACAGGTAAGGAGCCACGCATCGTGAATATCGAGGGCGTGCCGATCGAGGTTGCGTTGCAGCCGAATATGGTCTTCATCCGCAATGATGACCAACCGGGTATGATTGGTGATCTTGGTACGTTGTTGGGCCAAGAAGGTTTGAACATTGCTGATTTCCGTTTGGGCCGTAAGGATGAAACGTCCGGTGCAATTTGTCTGGTTGCTTTGGACGCACCTGTGAATGATGAAGTGTTTGGAAAGATCCAGTCACAGCAGAGCATTACCAGTGCGATGCGCTTGAACTTCTAATTATTTTTAATTTTTAAAGAAAAACCCGCCATATATCGGCGGGTTTTTTTGTTCTGAATGGTGCGTTTTAAGATTTTTTCTTGGCGAAATAACGCTGGCAAGCGCTTTGTAATTCTTCTTGCATTTGCTTGCCGACGGGTCCGCCGTCACCGGTTATTTTTTTCGTCACAATTAATTGTAATGATTGGCGGTGTGCATCAACGATAGCCAAAACGTCACCATCAACCTTTTTAATGGCTTCCAAAAAGTTCAACATGATGTTGGCAAGATTACTGACCAATGTGTAACGGAAGGTCGAGGCGTTGGCTTTAAGCTGCATGACCGGTGTGACCATGGTCTGAATTGGGTCATTGATATCAGGATTGTCTTTCAATGCCTGGATGGCGTCTTTTAACTCATCAAGAAATCCTTGCGCCATTGGGCCGAAATCAACCTGATTTTGATCCATGACGTTCTGTGACCGCTCTACGGCCTTTTCGTCAAGTGTTCCGGTACCAATCCGCGCTTGTAATGTACGGTTGGCTTGATGGACTTTAAACTTTTTTCCGTTTGAATCTGAATCCGTCATAACTTCTTGCACTTACTTGCTCCCCTGTAAGCATATTACCCTTTAATAATATTATGTCACAGAGGTTGAAAAATCCTTAAATCTTTCGGTTTAAACCCTAATGTCACTGTTTCTGCGGAATGGTCCGCGATAGCCTTCAATCTTTCGTCTGCGTCGGTCGGGGCCGAAATAATCTGCAGTTTCAATAAAATCACGTGGTTTATTAATTACATAGGCGATTCTACGCGCTAAATCGTTAGCTGAAAAGGGTTTGACGAGAAATTCGGTCACACCAGAATCGCGGGCTTCGGCGACGCGTGGTAAGGCGCTGAAGCCTGTCATCATGATAATCGGCGTTGTTTTGTTTGGTGATGCTTTGTTGAGCCTGATTTGCTTTACAAGCTCAATTCCGCTTGTGGGCTTCATGTGCCAGTCGGTAATCACGATGTCCGGATTTTCGCGGCAAAAAAGTTCAAAACCTTCTTCACCTTCGGAAGCGGTGTAAATTGTTCCGACGCCCAATGCATCCAAGACAGATGAAACCAATTTAAGCATTGGGAGTGTGTCTTCGACTATGAGGACGGATAATTTTTCAAACTGAAACGCCATAGAATAATAAGTACTTAGAGTTCGACTGTAATAGCCCTTTTGATAATGTGCGCATTAAAATGCAAAAAGACAACTGTTCTTTTGGCTAAGACCCCTATAACTGAGGAATCCCGCAGGGTAATAATTTGTTTTTACGGGGTTTTTTGAGTGCGAGGGGGTGTTTGCACAAAAAGAAACCCCGGCACCCAACTGTCATAGTAAACTACGAACAAATCGAGTACCGGGGCTTTTGGGAAGCATAGTCCTGTCGTAGAAATTACAAGGTGTTAGAAACACGGTGTAACACACGCAGGTGTCGCTCAGATCGGGTCCGCGGTTTTTCAGAAAGCATTAGCTTTTATGTTTTCTGTTCGCGTCCGTGGATGAACCCCCATCCACTCAGTATTTATTGTGGTGATCAACCCACTCGTCGGTACGTATGCATCGTTGCCGACATTTCAGAGATAAATCCAAACGCTTACGCTACATTTTTTGACCTATGGTTCGCCTTTAAAGTGTTTTTATGTGCACAACCACAAGTCTGGCGATCCGTAGGGGCGTAAACTTTTTAATCCCCTTGAGCTAGCAAAGTATTAACTTCCGAAGAAGAGAAGGGACTTTGAAAACCCTAGACACTGACTAAGTGTCTGATCTACAAGGGCGTTTGCCCTCAGAAGATGATTCCAATTTAACTGGATTTTGGTGAGTGTCGAGTCTTTTTTTTCGGTTTTTGTAATTTTTTTTCGAATAAGCTCGGCTTGTTGAAATATTATTACGCCAGCTAAATTCATTATATTTGTTTTGAAAAAACCGGATATTCACAATTTTATTCACAGCTTTTGCACCGTGAAAAAAAGTTGATTTTTTTTGTTTTAGAGGGGGTGTTTGGCGTCGTTATGACTAAAATTTCATCGTATTTTAACGAATCAAGGGTAAAAATTTATATGGGTTGATAACGATTCTTCGGATTCGTGTCTACCGATTCTTTGAATATTTCTTGCTGTGGGGTCCAAACTGCGGCGGGATCATAAAAACGGGGCAACCAGAGGGCAACACAGACGAGCAAATCTGCAATTTCTATATATAAGTAACGGATTCGTTTTTCAGGATGAGATTAGTTTAACATAATTGTTGACATAAAGTTAACAATTCGTTAAAAATTGTTCCATTCTGTACGAAAACCGTTAATGTTTGTTGCGAATGGCATGATAAGTGTGCTTTTTCGCTGCATAAAATCGCAGTCAGCTTATTAAAAGTCTGACCATTGAGGAGAGTAAACATGGCAAATGAGAACGCCGACAATATTAATTCAACAGATGCCGCAGGTAATGCCGGTGCTGAAGAAGTCCAAGTTCAATTAATAGATGGTGTGTGTGTAGTTACGACTAACGACATCAGTTCTACATTAACGAGCCCGATTGTGGTTGAGAAACCGGCTGCAGGACAAACTGCGGAAATTGATGTAATCGGTGGTCAGAAATATCTCTTCGATTTTAGCGAAAACAATGTTGAAAGTTTTATTCAGGATGGCGATGACCTGACATTGAGCTTTGCAGATGGTAGCAGCATCCTACTCCTCGGATTCGGTACCGCAGCGGCAAGCTCAATCCCATCAACATTGGCGTTTACCGGCGATTTAACAGCGGATCAGCTTCAGCAGCTCATTCAGGTCGTTAGTTCCGAGCCGGCGATTGAGGCTCTGGAGATTATCGAGAATGAACCGCAAGCTGAAGTGCGCGGTGAAGAAACACAAGAAGCCAACGCCGGCGAAACAGAATCAGAAGGCGAAGGTGATAACGGTGCCCAACAGTTGGCGGCAGTAGAGCCGGCAGCGGGCGAAGAAATTAACCCTGAAGATCTTGCGCAGATTGAACCGGCCGCCGGTGACGCTGCTACGGGAGCGGGTGCTGCCGATGCGGGTGGTGCGGGTTTCCAAAGTTCCTTCACACCACAAGGTGTTATTCCTATTGAAGATGTCGGTCCTATTGGCCCGACAGCATTGCAGTATCAGATTCCTGAATTCCGCGAAGATATCTTTGCGCAGGAGCAGGATGATTCTCCCGAGCTTCTTAGCCCTGCGGCTTTGAATCTTGATGAGACGAATCTTGGTCCGCTTTCCCTATCAGGGACAGTGAATGTCGATTTCGGTAATGACGGTCCGGGCACGATTGCGCCTGACGGTTCATTTACTTCCGGCGGTTCACAAACCGGCGGTACTTTGTCTTCTAACGGTAACCTTATTGATGTGACGCCTACGGCTGACGGTTATGTCGGTACGATCAATGGCGGTGCGGATACTGTTTTTGAAATTACAATCAATCCAAATACAGGTGTGTTTGAATTCACGCAGTTCCTGGCGATTGACCATGCTGACGGTACAAATCCGGATGATATCATCACACTGAATTTCGGTGTTGTGGCAACGGATGCCGACGGCGATGCGGCCAACACATCTATCACAGTTAATATTGCTGATGATGCGCCTGCGGCAGTTGCACCGGATGAGAACACTATTAATGAGCAGGCTTTGACCGGCGGTCCTATTGTTGTGACTGACACATTGGTTGTTGATTTTGGTAATGACGGCCCGGGTGCGGTTTCACCAAACGGCTCAACAGATGTTACAGGCGTTGCGACGCTGACATCCGGCGGTGCTGCGATTACGATCACACAAACAGCTGACGGCTATATCGGTACTTTGCCGGGTGGCGCGGTTGCGTTTGAATTGGTGATTGATCCGACAAACGGTAACTACGAATACACGCAGAATGTTGCAATCGACCACAATCCTGCAAATGACACGATTTCTCTGGAATTCGGCGTCAATGTTACGGATTTCGATACGGACAGTACTGCAACGACAATTACAATTAATATCAACGACTCCGTACCTGAGATTAAGGACGACCAACCTGAAGTCGGTAAAGGTATCGAGAATGTTGATGAAACATTCCTGCCTGGCGGTTCTACTGCGTCCGGTTCTTTGGATGTTGATTTCGGTGCGGATGTACCGGGTCAAATCGTTCCTGATGGTAATACAACAGTTACCGGTTCGGTTGCGGGCGGCAGTCTGACATCAAACGGTAACGATGTAACAATCACACAAACAGCTGACGGCTATGTCGGTACGATCAATGGCGGTGCGGACACAGTCTTCACATTCACAATCGATCCATCCAACGGTGATTACACATTTGATCA
>CAZLTT010000008.1:0-3005 GCA_964562515.1 uncultured Micavibrio sp. | reverse complement strand
GGTGGTGGCACAGCGTTTGAGCTGACAGTTAATCCTGCAACAGGTGCATATGAGTTCACACAGTTCGTGGCTCTGGATCACGAAGCCGGTAACGATATCATCACATTGAATTTCGGTGTGACGGGTACGGATTTCGATACTGATACAGACACAGCGACGATTTCTATCAACATCAAGGACAGTGTTCCTGAAATCAACGACAAGCCTAAGCTTGGCGATGGTCTTGAAGTCGTTGATGAAACAGACTTGCCGGGTGTAACGACTAGCGGTCAGTTGACAGTTGATTTTGGTTCCGACCTTCCGGGTACGGTTACTGCGAACGATACGTTCAATTCCGGTGGTTCACAGCTTGGCGGTAGCCTGACATCCAATGGTGTTCCTGTTGTTGTGAATCTGGTTGGTGACACATATGTCGGTACAGCCGGTACGGACACAATCTTTACATTGCAGGTCAATACTGACGGTTCTTACACGTTCGAGCTGATCGGTACGCTTGACCATGCTGATCCGAATGATCCGAACGATATCATCGATCTGGAATTCGGTGTGACAGCCACAGACGGCGATGGCGACACAGACTCAACAACAATCATTGTTAAAGTCAAAGATGACGTTCCTGTTATCGGTGATGCGGCAGGTGATGTTGATGAAAGCAATTTCGACAACGGTCCTTTGAGCACGTCGGACACAATCTTCACAAGCTTCGGTACAGAAGTTGGTTCTATTGCGCCTGATGGTAATGCGATTGCGGAAGCGAACGGTAACCCGATTGCTTTGACATCCAACGGCGATGCCGTGACGATCACGCAAACAGCTGACGGTTATGTCGGTACGACGAATGGCGGCGGTACAACGATCTTTACGATCACTGTTGATCCTCTGACAGGTCAGTACACATACACACAATTTGAAACTCTGGATCACCCTGACGGTACAGACCCGAACGACACAATCGAGTTGTCTTTCGGTGTGGCTGTAACAAGCACGGATGGTGATTCTGATACCGGTACGATCACGATTTCTGTCGGTGATGACGGTCCTGTTGCAAATGATGAATTCAGCGGCGCTGAAGAAGGTCAGTTGATCACAGGTAACCTGCTTACAAATGATGAGCTGAGCCAGGACGCTGACAATACAGTCACAAATGTTCGTTTTGACGGCACCGATTACCCGATTACTGCGGGTGGTTCTGTGACAATCACAACGACGCTTGGTGAGATCACAGTTAATAGTGACGGTACATATACCTATACGGCGACAGATCTTGGCGATCCTGACGGTACGGATCTGTTCACATACACATTGACCGATGGTGACGGTGACAGCGATACAGCGCAACTTTCTGTGCGTGTAACGCCTGATGGTGAGCCTGTTGCGGTTACTGAAGAGATGACGGTTGATGAAACCAACCTGACGCCAGGTCCTTTGGTGATCAACGAATCTATCGCTCTGGACTTCGGTCTGGACGGTGCGGGTACGTTTGACCCTAACGGAGACTTCCAGTTCGGTGGTTCCGCATTGGGCGGCGATCTGACATCCGGTGGTCAACCTGTTGAGGTTACACAAACGACTGATGGTTATATCGGTGTTATTCAGGGCACAACAACGACAGTGTTCGAGCTGAGCGTTCAGGATAACGGCGACTACACATTCCAGTTGTTCAACACATTGGACCATGCCGATGCGACAGACCCGAACGACACAATCGTTCTGGACTTCGGTGTGACGCTGACAGATATCGATGGTGATACGGCCGATGGTACGATCACAATCAATGTTCTGGATGATGCACCGGTTGCATTCGATGATGCCAACACGGTTCCTGAAAACCAACTGACCGCAAGCGGTAATGTTACAGGCAACGACATTGACGGCGAAGATGCGCCATCGAATGTTACGAATATCAGCTTCGGCGGCGGTACGCCTGTTGCGGTTGTTGCGGGTACTGCGACAACGATCAACGGTCAGTACGGTACGTTGGAAATCAATGCCGACGGTACTTACACATACACATCATTCGGTACGAACACGACAGCTGTTCAGGATGTCTTTACATACAGCCTGACAGACTTTGATGGTGATACGGACACAGCCGAGCTGACGATCAATATTACAGATATTGACGTGAAGCCTGAGGTTATTGGCTCTGAAGTGACGGTTGATGAAACCGATCTTAATCCGACTGATGATGCATCCAATACTGTTACTGCCAACTTTGGCGTTGACGGTCCGGGTACAATCACAGTTTCAGGTGCCAATACTTTCACATTCGACGGTGCGGAAAACAACGCGCTTACATCGAACGGTGTTCCTGTAACGGTTACTACACAGGGCAATAGCTATGTTGGTACAGCCGGAACAGAAACAATCTTTACATTGGATCTGGATCAGGACACAGGTGATTACACATTCACATTGATCGGTACACTCGACCATGCGGACGAGACTGACCCTGATGATGTTATCGAGCTGACATTCGGCGTAACAGCGACGGATAGTGACGGTGACATTGAAACAGGCACGATCAAAGTTAACGTCAAAGATGATGGCCCGTCTATTAGCGGTAAAGCTGCACCGATCGACGAAGATGGTCTGGTTAACGGCCCGATCAGCTACACACGCACACTGAACCATGATTATGGTGAAGACGGTGCGGGTGAAATTCGTCCGACAGATACGTTCATGGCGACTTTTGAAATGGGTGGCAACGCACAGACGCTGACATCCGGTGGTGAAGCCATTATCGTAACGCAGACTGCTAACGGCTATATCGGCCAGACAGCAGGCGGTGAAACGATCTTTACTTTGAACGTTCAGAATAACGGCCAATACACATACACCCAGTTTGCCGGTATTGATCATCCTGATCCGAATGACGGTGATGACGTGATCTGGTTGAAGTTCGGTGTTGAGATTGTCGATTATGACGGTGACACAGCGCCAGCGACAATTGTTGTCGATGTACATGATGCTATGCCGACAGCGCCGAATAACTCCGTATTCCC
>CAZLTT010000007.1:35945-43184 GCA_964562515.1 uncultured Micavibrio sp. | reverse complement strand
TTGCCTACAATACAACTTACGACCGTATGCAATATTGTGAAGGCGATGAATGGATAGCAATCGGTAGCTCTTCTGATTGCGCTAACATTGGTGATACATGTGGTGACGGGACTGTCTATGTAGGCCTATCTCCCGACGGAAATGTCCGCATGTACACTCAGCCGGCAGATAACACAAACACCGAATGGGGCGATTCAGGCACCGTCACCTTCACAACGACAGGCATAACGGACACCGTTACCGGGGAAAGCAATACAAGCGCATTGGTAGCACTTGATTCCGACAGTGGAACAGCCGGTACCCAACAACACAACGCTGCACAGTTCTGTTTTGACTATACGGGTTTCGGGGCATCCGATTGGTATTTGCCCGCTGAGGATGAACTGGACGTTTTGTATACCAACAGAAACGCGGGGGCTCTGAACGGAACCTTTGATACGTCCGGCGGTATCAACTCCTATTATTGGACATCAACAGAGCAAGCCGCAGACAGAGCCCGCCACACCCTGTTTTCATCAGGAAGTACAAATCAGGGAACTAAAAGCCAGAGCAGAAATTTTCGCTGCGTTCGCAAAGATTAAAGGGAAAAGTGGCGCGCCCTGCAGGATTCGAACCTGCGGCCTTTGGCTCCGGAAACCAACGCTCTATCCGACTGAGCTAAGGGCGCTTACATTTTTAAAATAGCATAAAAAATGACTGCCGACATTAACATCGGCAGCCACTTTAAAGTCAAGCACTACTCAATGAATTAAGCAGCCTTAGCGTGGGCTGCACATCCTTGCGTAATTTGCTGCTGCGTCTGACCTACATTTGGGCGGCTCGCTTGCTGCGCCAGATCACCCAATGAGACGATACCGACAAGGCGTTTATCACGGTTAACAACCGGCAAACGGCGAACCTGGATTTCACCCATATTGTCGCAAATCTCCTCAACGCTCTGGTCATCGAAACAGTAAAATGTTTTCGCCGTCATAATATCTCGGACGGTCTGCTCTGACGGGTTTTGGCCTTCAGCCGTCGAGCGAACGGTAATATCACGGTCAGTCACCATACCGATCAAACGGTCATTTTCACCTACGGGAATGAAACCGAAATCACCATCACGCATTTTCTGCGCAGCTTCCTGCACGGTTGTATCAGGCGTGATGAATTGAAAGTTCGTCGACATTACTTCACGGATCTGGGTCATAAATCTCTCCTTTTTCTTATGATTAAGGACAGTAATAGAGCACATCCGCAGCATAGCCACAAATTTTAAGGCGCTTATATACGCGTAACAGTAAGTAATTACTTGGTTAATTGGATGAAAACGTCTTCGAGGTCACTGTCATCCGTTGTAATATCGGCCACCCCGAATCCAGCCTGTTGTATCGCTTCGATAATCTCACCGACTGGCTGCTCGTTGGGCGTGTAGCGAATATAAACTGTGCGCTTGCCCTCTTTGACCGCAGCAAATTTTTCGAGCTCCGCAGGGATCGCATCGAATTCACGATCCAGACGAAAACGAATTTCCTTACCATCAATACGTGACAGAATATTCTCGGTCGGCTCATCTGCAATCACCTTACCGTGATTTATAATCGCAATCTGATCACACAGCTCCTCTGCCTCTTCAAGATAATGGGTCGTCAACAAAATGGTGACGCCCTGCTTGTTAAGTGTGCGTACATTCTCCCACAGCTGCTTTCTCAGCTCGACATCAACGCCGGCTGTCGGCTCGTCCAGAACCAAAATAGGCGGAGAATGCACCATGGCTTTTGCAATCATCAGACGGCGCTTCATACCGCCAGATAAGCTTCGGGTATAGGCATTTGCTTTATCTTCCAAGCCCACCATTTTCAACAATTCCATCGTACGGCGCTGATCTTTGGGTACACCGTAAAGTCCGGCCATCAGATCGAGCAAATGCGCAGGCGAGAAAAACGCGTCATAATTAATTTCTTGAGGGACAATTCCGATCGCCGCTTTGGCGTTTCTCTGGTCTTTATCAACATCAATCCCCCAGATTTTGACCGCACCTTCGGATTTATTCACCAAACCCGCCATGATGTTGATAATCGTTGATTTACCCGCCCCGTTCGGCCCCAAAAGCCCGAAAATAGAGCCTCTTGGCACTTTTAATGAAACATCGTCCAAAGCCTTTTTATCCGGCTCTTTTCCGCCTGATTTATAGGTTTTGTGTAAATTTTGGATGTCGATCGCAAATTGCGGGGATTCTTCTGTCATACCCATGAATTAATGCCTTCACAGGAAAAGTCCAGTCTAAAAAAACACCCTCAAATTTGACATATTCATATTTTCCGTATAAAAAACCTCAGCAATTCAACTATGAGGCTGCAATGACTGCGTTTTCCGATACTTTTTCTGCCAAATATCGCACCTATGTCGATAACGGCTTGATCCCTGAGGTACTCGAAGGGTTTCAACCAAGCGAGCTAAGCTTAAAAATACTCAATTGTATTTGTGATCAGGTCGGCACCGACAGAGCGCTCATCGTAGGCGGCGATTTAACTGCTGAATATGCCAGACAAAACGGCGATGACAATGCCCAGTCTGCGGACGTAGACATTCACCTGCACTTGCATGATGCCGAAGCTGCCGCCAATGCCTATGACGATTTCGCTGCCATCAGAGCGATTGCGGACGCAATTGACGATGCGCCGGGTTTCAAACGCACATCGGGCGTAAAAATCACAAACATCGGAAAAACCAGACATACCAAATTACCGTATGGAAATGTCAGCTTTGAATTCGAAGGACGGAAAGTCGACGTCGCAATCACTCAAGACCCAATCTCTTTGCAATCCAGAGCATTGTACGGCGATGCGATTATCAAATCTATTGCGGCGGATAGAACAGGCCAAGTTATGGCTCACCCTTATTTTGAGGAAGACATGCAAAATGGCGAGTACACCATTCGTGTCACCCAGTTTAACAAGGCTGGTCATGAGACCCATGACCACGAAAGGTCAGTAGAGCGTTATGCTGAACGCTCAGCATATCTTGCAGATTTTGAATTGGTTGAGTCTAGCGCCTATTCAGCGGACTTGAACGCCGCTTAAAGATTTTTCTTAAGCCACGCTTTCGCTTCGCCGTCATCCTTCATGTACGCATTCCAGAATGCAAGAGCAGCAATCTTGATGTCATTCTCATGCTCATCCCGAAGCGGGTTATTCGCTAACTTCCCGCGGGTACCATTATAAACCATGTGGTCTCCGTTCTCGAGAACCTGAATGTACTTTTCGGGATGGCTTGAATGTCTATGGATCACCAAACGCTGCTCATATCCGAAATCTTCTAACGGTGAAGCATCATCCGTACCCGTCATATGCAACAGCGGAATATCGACCGGACCGTACAATGTTTCGGCAGGGTGCTCACCGGCCAGATGGGCAATCGGCACAGGCGAATATAATACGCCGCAGGATATGCGATCATCGCGCAATGAAACCAGTTCATTGTCACGATTGGGGAACATCATCCCCGCCATAACCTGCGTGGTCATTGCTCCGAAAGAATGCCCCGACATACCAAAATGAGAAAGATCAGCGACATCTTTAATCTCGTCCTGTTCGGCCACCCACGCGGGCAACTGATCCATAACAAACGGAACATCACCAAACCGCGCAAGCGTCGTCGGACGTTGAATTTTAACTTTGCGCAAAATATCCCATGGGTGCTCCGGTTTTCCTTCCCAAAGCGAAGAATCCGTCCCGTCATGCGTCATGTGAAAGAGCAGATAACCATAGGAAGCCAAATAGCGGGATATAAACGCCGCACCATCACGGTTGCCGCCAAACCCGTGACTCCAAAGGATAACGGGAATGTGATCCAGATCATGATCAACGGGAACATAGGCCTTATAAGGAACAACACGGCCATCACGCGCGTCATCCACAAACTCGCCACGTTTCATGATGACTTTATAAGGTCCGGGATCGGGGGAATACACGGGTAAGGCCTGAATTACTTTTTGCGGAACTGGTCGAGAGAAATCACCTGACCGGAATCATCACCGTCTTTGCTCGATCCTTTGCCCGGGCCGGAACCATCGCCATCAGGATCATCATCATCCAACTCGTCGAGTAACGCCAGATCGGCATCTTCGATCGCTTCGCCCAAAGGTTGGAATTGCAAAGCAAAATTCACAGACGGGTCGGCAAATATGCTGATCGCCGCCAACGGGATTTCAAGACGTTCGGGAACATTGTTAAAGGACAGAGTCACAGACATCTTTTCACGGTCGACATAAAGATCGGAAAACTGATACTGCAGAACAATCGTCATCTCACCGGGATAACGGTCACGCAGGTAATCCGGGATTTTCACGCCCGGAAAATCTGTCAAAAATGTAATGTAGAAATGGTGCTCACCCGGCATTCCGCCTGTGTCACCATGCTGTTCAATCACTTCTTCAATGGATTTACGGACAACGCCGCGAAGAGCGGACTCAACCATTTTGTCGTAACGTAATATGTCGTCTTCGTCAGTCATATACTCGATATCAATGCAGGTCGTGGCTTGGAAATCAAGAGCTTATCTCGATAATTATGAATCGCACGAAATATGCCCCCTATACTAGTCAAAGAAACAAATAAGCCGTTCTTGCCTGTGGACAAGCATTTTCGAATATTAGGCTTTGCGAAGAACTGTCTTCGGTGGCTCGGGGTCAAAATCACCATCTCGGGCCTTTTGTTCAACCACAAGCGGAATCATAATAAAAATAAGCGCAACAGCGAGCGGCCATAAAATATTTTGAAACTGGATGGGCTTCTGCGCACTTTCCCCCTCTTCTCCACCTTCAATCTTGGCCAGTTCTTTTTTACGGCAGGCGCGGTACAAAAAGAACAGCAGCCCGACCCACAAAATACCGGTTAAGAACACAGCATGGCGCAAAGGCACGGGGAACAAGGGGAACGCGAGGTCATTAAACACGATCATCGCCTTCATCATCACAAAGCCGGCCATAACAGTTGAAAAGAAGAACAGCACCGTTACGACAACACTGAAGAGGATGTCACAAGCGGCAGCAAAATAGAGTTTGAATAACGATCTCTTCTGAAAAACTCCGTACGCGCCCATAATCACAACCATCATCGCGACAATAAGCCCCTCACCGACGATATTGGCCTCGGCGTTGGCATAATTGTAAAAAATCGACCAGACAGACACCACAAACAGCACACGCAAAGCATTTAACATCGATGCATTGGCCAACGTCGCTTGCGTTTGGTCTTTACTGACCTGATACAGCCATAAGAATGGCGTAACAAACAACGCAGCGCCGATGCCGAAACACAGCAACATAAATAACGGCGGTACAAACTGAAATTCTTCCATCGCTACTCTCGTTCTAACGGATACGGTTCACTAAAATACAAGCTCCATTGGCTTTGCGCATCTTCATAAACATCGCTCCTCCCCTTATCTAAAGCCAATCGCCCTGCTTTTTCCAAAAACAAACGCGGGTTTTGGGCTCTATAACGCCATTTCAGGCCCTCTTCATATAAGACGAACGCTTGATCAAAATCCTTGGACCGAACAGCACGATCAATCAATTTCAAGCGCGACGGCAGATGGAGCGGATCGAGCTTCAACGCATCCTCAAAATAGATATAGGCCTTTTTATCGTCCCTGCGATCCTCAATTCGTAAAAATGGTTGCGTATAGGCCCGCAATTCACCCCACGCATAAAGCATGTTTGCTGAACGCGGGTTATGTCTGTGCGCTTTTTCAAGAAGACGCTCCGTATCTCCAACCAAAACATTCAGATCATCTTTTGCCATCAACGGCGCATTCAATTGCAACATGCCAATTGTGATATTTGCTGCCGAAACATATGCCCGCGCATTCGTGCCGAAGGATAAGCGGTCAGCCTCGTTCACATGTTCGATGACGCCATCGACATCACCGTCTACGAGGTGTTTCTGGATGAAATTCGCATGAACCTGCCCTGATTGCAATTGGCTAAAAAAGGCTAAAATACTGATTAAAAGTACAGAAAATACAATCCTTACAAATGGGCTTTCATGAGGGTTTTCCGCCCCCTCTACCGAAGCATGAGACGTACAGACCAAGGAAAACCACAAACCAAGCCCCGCCCCCATCAACATGAGCAACGACAAAACATAGAAATGGAATGTGACATGCGCATGAACAAACACCACCCCCAATCCGGCACATAAACACAAAATGATAAGTTTTGCTTGGTCGGGAACATCCTTATCAAATCGTACACACAGCAACTTGCCCAAAAACAACAACACCAACACATAAAAAATCACTGGCGCAAGCACACCCATCTCAACGGCGAACTGCAAAGGATCGCTATGCGCCATTAAACCGGCTGAACTGGCGTCTTCAGAGCTTCGCACCTCAGGGTAATAGAGAAAAAACGTGCCTATACCCGTCCCTGTCCATCGGTTTTCCTCTGCGATATCTAAAGCCGATTGCCAGAGCGCAGGACGGGTAGACAGCATCTCCACATTCGGCCCAACCTCGCCCACAGTAGAGCTAAGCTGTTGAGATGGAAGGGAAAACACTCCGTTTAGCAGCACGCATCCAACAACAATAAACGCTAAATACCGTTTTTTATCCTTCAAAAGCGGCCAACCGATGAGCAAGAACACTGCAAAAACGAGAGCATTCGCCAATAACGCGCCCAAGCTGCCCGTCATCAACATTACAGCGAAGAATAGCAGCGCATGAAAAACACTTAAGGCAATCTGAGCAGGCGTTTTTGCCAATAGCCCGAACGTCACAGCCGCCCAAAAGGCCAATGACATTAACCCGGCAAAAGAATTCGGGTTTGAGAGCGGCCAGTGCACCTGCCCGTAAAAAAGCATCTCGGGGATAGCGAAATAGCTGATAGCCGCAAAAATCGCGAGAATACACAGCACACAACATGCTCCGATAAGAACACCCTTCGATATAACACCACCAAATGGATGCAACGCGACAGTCAGGAACGACAGCGGAAGGGCGCTAAAAAACACAAAATAAACGAAGCTAATCGCCTGCACTTCCGACGCAACAACACTTACCAAGGCCAGCAACCAGAACGCGCCCAGCCCCCAACAAAACGGGAAACTTACAAGTGCTTTCATCCTCGACACCGGCGCTATTGCCACAGAAGCGACGAACGCAAACCCTATGAATACTGCCGACAAAAGAAAACTTTCAGCCTCATAAGCATCAAACGGCATCAAGGCAAAACCAAAGCTCAACAGCCAACAGGCG
>CAZLTT010000007.1:34340-35845 GCA_964562515.1 uncultured Micavibrio sp. | reverse complement strand
AGTGGGTCGATTCTGTTACTAGGCTCGACCCGGGCCCCACCTAAAACGCATTAAGTCTTAGGAATTAGTGCGTAGCGCACGATTTTCGCAATTAAGCGGCAATCGCTTCACCAGCAACAACAGAGTTGTCGTTGGCTGCTACAAATGCATTGTTATCGTTTGCATTTATAACGAGTATCCGGTAACGGCGGAAAGCCGAACGCCGCATGTCATCTTTACTACGCGTGTCGATCCTGTTTCAGCCCCGCCGGTATTTACCCCTCGTTATCAGGAAAATACTGGTGGAGCTGCCGGGTACTGCCCCCGGGTCCACGAACGCTTATTCCACAACCGCGTTTAGCGTCATAACCGGGCGAACCCGGCAACTACTATTATAGTGCGGAAACTATGGTATGAGAAGGGTTATTTAGGCGTTAGCAATAAGCGGAGCAAGAAGCTCATCACGCTGTTGCGTCCATGTTTGCTCGTCATTTGCTGCTTTAAGATCGTGCCAGTTTTCAAGAAACTCTTCGAAATCTTCGTCCATTGGATCAATAGCCACACCGCCGCGCATTTCCGTCACCTCACGGACAAGATCTTCATCATCTATAAAAATGACAGGCGCCTGCTTCCAGTCTTGTAGAGGCTTAGGCTCGATTGCAAAGCTTTCACCAACCTTTTGAAAGGCTTGAGGAAGCGCGAAACCCGACAAGCTTTGATCCGGTAGACCGGAATTCACCCATACGGCTCCGCCGGCCTCTTTGAAATCGGCCAAAAACATATCGAGCAAACGCTTACCATCCCGCCCCCCATAAGGAAGATCAAGAGTACCATTCACATCAGTCGTAAAACCGCGCACACTGGCACTTTTAAACTTTGCGCGCATATCCGCACCGGCTTCGAAAGCTTGCACAAGACCATCTATATATTGACGGCAAATCTTTAAGGCGAGTTCATTCATTTTTTACGTCCCTGATCAAAATTTGCAGGACTTTAGCCAAATTTTTATATTATGTCAAAAAAGATCCTGTGGAGGGCCCTCAGCGCGGGCTTTCCTTCCTCAAAAGAATCTCCCATATTTAAAATATGGATCAGTATTTAGCGCTTATGAAAGATGTGCTCGAAAACGGCACAAAGAAAGAGGACCGTACAGGTACAGGTACCTATAGCGTATTTGGCCGCCAGATGCGGTTTGACCTGCAAAAAGGTTTTCCACTCGTCACTACCAAAAAATGCCACCTTCGTTCGATTATTCACGAATTGCTCTGGTTTCTGGCTGGTGACACCAACATCAAATACCTTAAAGATAATGGTGTACGTATCTGGGACGAATGGGCAGATGAAAACGGCGATCTCGGCCCCGTTTACGGCGCACAATGGCGTAGTTGGCAAACAGCCGATGGCAAGACAGTTGATCAAATCACGAATGTCGTAGAACAGATTAAAAACAACCCTGACAGCCGCAGGCTGCTCGTTGTCGCTTATAATCCGGGCGTCGTCGATCAGATGGCCCTACCGCCATGCCA
>CAZLTT010000007.1:32227-34240 GCA_964562515.1 uncultured Micavibrio sp. | reverse complement strand
TGATCGGGATGATCTAGCGATCCGTCATAATCGATCGCCATACTGACACCGTGCAGATAAGCACCACCATTCTCAGGCGCAAGCTCAGGCACAGTTTCAAGGATAGAGGCGTACAAGCTTTCTGTCGCCTTTTCCAAAGTCGTGTTGGAAAAATCATTCCCACCATTGAAAAAGTCATCAATCACAGCATCAAGCCGCGTATGCATATCTTCGGTTAAGGCAACCGGATTATCATTCGGATCACGTAGCAACACGCCCAACGCCACGTCATGCGTATGATAAGTCGCATCGGGACCAATATCCGGCGTATGCGTATGTGAAAACTGCACATCATAAGACAGTCTTTCCGTCGGCGTCTCATCAATGGGCTGACTGTTGGCCACAATCCCTGTTTCAGGAATGGCCACCTGCACATTGGATAGAGCAAAGCCATGCTGGTTATATTTATCTCTCAAGGCAGGCTCTGCAGCATCAAAACGTTGGTGCAAAAGCTTGGTCGCGTCCTCAACAGTCAAACCCTCAATCTCGCTTACCGCTGCGGACAGCGTATTTTCAAGTTGGGCTTGCGTATGACGGTTAAGAACAATCGTCCATTTAAGCGGGTTATTATCATTCGTTGCCAGATAGGATGGGCTAACAGCCAAAGGCACCGTTTGCACGCCGCCTTGCCCGTCTGAAAGTCTTGCTGACGCTAAAAAAGGGCCAATAACGCCCGTCGTGTCTAATGAATGTTCAGTTGCAAGTTTATATCACACTTACAGGTCAAACAACAAGAATTATGAAAAACAACTAGGCCGCAGTACCTTCCCACTCTCTGCGGTTCATCTCGATCTCCACCCCTACGCGCTCGGCTTCTTCAAAAATATCGGGCTTGGCGATGGAAACACGGGCGCTTTGAACACGCTCGTTCTGAAAACACACACCAAGCAAACCTTTAAGATATGTCTCGATCAATTCCGTATGGCCGTTATTCGCCCACTTTTTGATCTCCTGATAGATATCATCATAATCGATGATCGTATCGCGGCTCGGGTTATCCAGATAGCCTTTGGCATCGGCAAACAACTCCACATTCACGATAATCCGCTGTGAACGGTCGTTTTCTTTTTCATGATCATGCAGCCCTATGCGGACATTGATGATCATATCTTTGATAATTATGCGAACGAGGCTGTTATTTTTCATGGCATGTCTTATATAGGAAGTATGAACGAGATCAAGCCTAACATAACCTTAGCCTCCATTGCCGCAATCGCCAGTAACTACGCCCTCGGAAAAGACAACGATCTGATCTGGCATCTGCCCAAGGACCTGAAACATTTTAAAAGCAAAACCATGGGCAAACCGATCATCATGGGGCGAAAATCCTATGAATCGCTTGGTAAACCTCTGCCGGGACGCCCGAATCTCGTTGTGAGCCGCTCTTATGATACCCTTCCAGACATGCAGCCTTCCGAGTTGTTCAAAGACATGGAAAGCGTCGGAGGCAAAGAAGTCAAAGTTCCCGAAGGACCGTTTTTATACAACAACCTCGCAGATGCGATTGAGGCCGCAAAAGAAATGGCCGAACAGATGGGGCTTAATGAAGTATTCATTACAGGCGGGGGGCAGATTTACGCTGAGACTTTGCCTTACACCGATCGCCTTTACCTGACGGTACTCGACCGCGATTATGAGGCCGATGTGTTCTTCCCGAAATTCGACTGGAATGAATGGAACATCGTCGAAGAAATCAGTAACGATGCCAATCCTGAAAAGGATCACCCACCTTTCACCTTCTTCACATTAGAGCGCAAATAAAACCATGCTCAAGGATCACGACCACGACGTAGTCTCGATTCAAAAACGTCTCGACGAAGGACCAAAAGCAGAATACCTCAAAGAATGGGTCTATGGCGGAATTGATGGAGTGGTCACAACCTTCGCAATCATCGCGGGCGTAGCCGGCGCATCGCTATCTCCCACAATCATACTTATCCTTGGTTTCGCAAACCTGATCGCGGACGGTTTTTC
>CAZLTT010000007.1:26770-32127 GCA_964562515.1 uncultured Micavibrio sp. | reverse complement strand
TCGGCTTCGTCTTTTGCCCCGCCATGCCCGAAGATATGCTCTTCATGACCGCAATTTGAACAAATATGCGTACTCATATTCTCGATCAGCCCGAGCACAGGCACATCAACCGCATTAAACATCTCAATAGCTTTGCGCGCATCAGCAAGCGCCAGATCCTGCGGCGTGGAAACGATGATCGCGCCTGTCACGGGCACTTTCTGCGCGAGCGTTAATTGCGCATCCCCCGTCCCCGGCGGCATATCAACAACGAGCACATCAAGCTCTTCGCCATCATCGGCCCACTGTACGTCTCTGAAGAGTTGATAAAGCGCGCTCTGCACCATCGGTCCGCGCCAAACCAACGCCTTGTCGGCATCAACCATAAAGCCAATAGACGCAACCTTAATGCCATCGACGAGCGGAGGAATAATTTTTTTGTCGTCGCTGAATGATGGTTTTTGATCTTCCAAGCCCATCAATTTTGGCTGGCTCGGGCCATAGATATCCGCATCTAACAAACCGACGCTCAAACCTGCCTTAGCAAGAGAGCGCGCGATATTCGCCGACATTGTAGATTTGCCGACACCGCCTTTACCGGACGCCACAGCAATAATCCTCTTGATCGGCAACTCCAAACGCGGGTTCTTACCCATGCCATGCGGGTCAGGCGTTGCTTGTGTCTGTTTTTCAGCCGTTAATACCGCCGTCACTTTTGAAACGCCCTGAACTTGTGCCACCGCACTCTCGGCTTGCTGTCGTAATGGCTCCATTGACGGGCCGCGCGACGGATCGACCTCAATCATAAACAGCACGCCGCCATCATCGGCAATTTGCAACCCCTTAACGAGGCTACGCGCCGATATGTTCGTCTGCGGATCAACCACCGCATCCAACGCCTGTAAAATGCTTTCGCGTGTCGCGTTTTGCTTGGCCATCTTCTTCTTTAAGCCCTTGCTTTCAGCTTCAAATAGAATATTGTAAGTGTCATATAGGCAAAAGGCCTCTTAAATCAACGAATTTCGAAAGAGAATACGACCTATGGGATGGGATGATCGCGACAAGAAGAACCCTTGGGGCAAGCCCGGAAATGACGACGGCGGACCTTGGGGCAACAATGGCGGAAAACGCGGCGGACGCGGCGGCAGCGGCGGCGGAGAACCACCCGATCTCGACGAAATGCTCAAAAAAGCACAGGATAATTTCCGCAGCGTAATGCCCGGAAACTTTGGCGGCGCTCCGCTAATCGGTCTCCTCATCATCGGTGTGCTCGCACTTTGGCTCGCCAGTGGGTTTTATGTCGTAAACCCGGGGGAACACGCAGTCATTCAGCGCTTTGGCGCTTGGTCCAGAACACAAGCCGAACCGGGCTTGGGTTACCACTTCCCCTCTCCGGTTGAAACTGCAGAGATCGTCAATGTAGAAGAAATTCGTAAAATGAACATTGGCTTCCTCGAAAGCTTCTCCCGTAACGGGACATCAGCTCGTCGGGACATTCCCGATGAAAGTCTGATGCTCACATCCGACAGAAACATCGTCGACCTCGACATGGTCATTCAGTGGAATATCAAATCCTCCGAAGACTATCTGTTCGAAATCCGCGATCAGGAAAACACAATCAAGAAAGTCGCCGAAAGTGCGATCCGTGAAGTTGTCGGCCAAACTGACATGTTCCCGATCATTACAACGAGCCGTGCAGCCGTTGCGGATTCAGCGAAGCAAATCATCCAGACCAACCTTGATGAGTATCAATCCGGTGTAAATATCACGCAGGTTCTGATTGAACGTGCCGAAGTGCACCCTGACGTGCAGGCCGCCTTCCAAGACGTACAGTCTGCGAAGCAGGACGCGGAAGATGTTCAAAACCGAGCCGATGCATACCGCGAAGACATCCTGCCGCGTGCACGTGGTGCGGCCATCCAGATGCTTCAGGAAGCACAAGCCTATAAGCAGTCCACAATTGATCGCTCAAAAGGGGACAGCTCACGTTTCGAAGATATCTACCAAGCCTATCTGACTGGTAAAGACGTAACCAAGGAACGTATCTTCCTTGAAACAATGGAAGATGTTCTTGGGAACGCACAAAAAATCATTCTGGATAGCGAGGCTGGAAGCGGCGCTGTGCCTTACCTGCCGTTGAACGAGCTAAACCGTGTTCGTCCTGCAGCAGGCAATGAAACACAAACCAGACCATCCACCGGCACATTCAGCGGATCACGATAAGGATTAACGAGGACATTATGAACAAACCATTACTCATTATTCTTGCAGCTTTTGCCGTCGGTCTGATTGGCGCATCGCAAATTTTCTTCATCGTTGATGAAACCGAACAGGCGATTGTCCTCCAACTCGGTCAACCGGTTGGTGATGTGAATGGACCTGGTCTTCACATAAAGATCCCTGTAATACAATCAGTTCAATATTTTGACCGCCGCATCTTGTCCGTCGATCCGGCGCCTGAACAAGTTGTTATCTCCAGTGTGGACATCGGGCCCACACCCAACGATGAAAACGAAGAAGAGCAAGGGCAGTCATCGATCGCAAACGTAACAGGGGAACCGATCATCCTCGATACATTTGCCCGTTACAAAATTGTCGACCCGCTACAATTCTTGAAAACCTTACGCACAATCAGCGCCGCCAACTCACGAATTGAAAACATTCTTAATGATGCGACCCGAGCCGAACTCGGTAAAACAAGCTTGCAGCAACTGCTATCTCCAAGCCGTACAAAAGTCATGAAAGACATTCAGGAACGTGTTAACCGCGCAACAGAGGCCGACCGTCTGGGCATCCAGATCGTCGACGTCCGTATCGTCCGTGCCGATCTGACAGCGGAATTGAGAACATCCACCGTACGTCGTATGCAGTCCGAGTTGAAAGAACGCGCGACGGAAACTCGCGCGAAGGGTGAAGAGCGCGCATTGGAAATCCGCTCGACGGCGGAAAAAGAACGAACAGTTTTGTTGGCCGAAGCGCAGCGTGATGCATCGATCATCAAAGGGGAAGGCGACAACGAAGCCTATAAAATCTACGCTGAAGCATTCAACAAGGATAAGGACTTCTACTCCTTCATCCGTTCGATGGAAGCTTACAGAAACACGCTCGCCGACCCGAATACGCAATTGATTCTGTCGCCGAACAGCGAGTTCTTTAAACACTTTGACGATCAATAAAACACGCCTATTTTATTAGGCAGATTTAATCTTATTTAAGGAGTAAGAAATGAAGACGATCCGTTTTTTCATACTGAGCAGACTTGTCCTCTCCAGCCTTCTCGTCTTGCCCTTGATGGCAGGACCTGCTTTGGCACAATCACTTCCGCCCGCAAATCATTCAGGGTTCGCAGATATTGTCGATGACCTGCTGCCTGCTGTCGTGAATATTTCCTCAACGACCAATTACGGCGAAGCACAAGACCACCCTGACCTTCCGCAATTTCCCGAAGGGTCACCGTTTCAGGATTTCTTCGAAGAATTTATGGAGCGCCGTCAGGGTATGCCGTTCGAACCGCAAGCCTCACTCGGTTCAGGGTTCGTAATCGATGCTGAAAACCGCTACGTCATCACCAACAATCACGTTATCCGCGACGCCGACGAGGTCCGCGTTACATTTTATGATGACGAAACACTAACCGCCGAAGTCATCGGTACGGATGAAAAAACAGACATCGCCGTTTTGAAAGTCGAAGGCGACAAAAAACTGACCGCCGTAAAATTCGGAGACAGTTCCGTCTTGCGCGTCGGCGACTGGATCGTTGCGATTGGTAACCCGTTCGGCCTCGGCGGAACGGTCACTGCCGGCATCATCTCCGCCCGCCAACGTGACATCAATGCCGGTCCTTATGATGACTTCCTGCAAACTGATGCATCCATCAACCGCGGTAACTCGGGCGGTCCGATGTTCGACATGAACGGAGAAGTTATCGGCATCAACACTGCGATTTTCTCACCCTCTGGCGGCTCGGTCGGTATCGGCTTTGCCATTCCGTCACAATTGGCGGAACCCGTCGTAGAACAGATCATTAAATATGGCCGCACACGACGCGGCTGGCTCGGTGTACGCATCCAGAGCGTAACAGATGAAATCGCCGAAAGCCTTGGCCTCACAGCAGCCGAAGGCGCACTGGTCGCAAGCATTACCCCTGACGGCCCTGCCGAAGGTGCAAATTTGGAAACAGGTGATGTTATCCTCGAAGTCAACGGCCAACCGGTTAAAGAAATGCGCGAATTACCGCGTATTGTCGCCGAAACTCCTATTGGCTCCGTCGCCAAACTCACACTCTGGCGTGACGGAAAAAAAGTCACCGCCGAAGTCGAAGTCGGTGAGTTGGAGAAAGCCGAAGAAGAAGGACTCTTAACCGCAGGCAGCGAAGTCGGTGACGGGGGGCTAAAGATTGATAGCGTCGGCTTGAGCGTCAAAGAAATGACCAACGCACTGCGCGATGAGTTCGGTATCTCGCCATCAGTACAAGGCGTTGTCATCAGCAACGTACAACCCCGCTCCGAAGCGGCACGCAAGGGCTTGGCAATTGGTGATGTTATCGTCGAGATTAACCAACAAGAAGTATCCGAACCTCAAGAAGTTTCGGACATTATGAAGAACGCATCAGGAAATGGGCGTCCTTCTGTTCTGTTGCTCATCAACCGTGACGGCGAAGTTCGCTTCCTCGCACTCAAGCTTCAATAAGCCTATGTTGGAAACACCGCGTCTTAGCCTTTCGATTATTACAGCGGACGACTTTGACGCCGTGTTCCAAACTTTAAATGACGAACATACCTGCGGAATTATCTCTTTCCTGCAATGGCCGCTCACGAACGATCAGGTCGAACGTTGGGTCGGCAAGGCCGTGACCGGCAACATCACCGGCAGCGAATATCTCTTCCTCGCTAAACAGGATGGAGAACCCGCAGGATGTATCGGCCTCCATATAGAAAGCGACAGCCGCGCAGAAATCGGCTATTGGGTCAGCAAGGATATGCAAGGGCAAGGCATCGCAAGTGAAATGTTGGTTGCTGTGGCTTCATACGGGTTTGAAGAACTGCAACTGGATGAAATCTATGCCACGACAGCCAAAGGCAATCCGGCCTCGGATGCCGTATTAATGAAAAACGGCTTCATCCCGAACGGCAATGTAGACGTCCCGCTCATGGATGGCAGCATACGCCCATCGAACCTGTTTGTGCTAAAACGAACACCATGAGTGATGACACGACAATCCATATAATCGCAGGTCCAACCGCGAGCGGAAAATCCGAAACAGCCATGCAACTGGCTGAAAAACTTGATGGTGTAATTATCAATTGTGATAGCCAACAAATATATGACGGCCTGCCGCTACTCTCCGCGCAGCCCTCCGATGAAGACAAAGAACGCGT
>CAZLTT010000007.1:15827-26670 GCA_964562515.1 uncultured Micavibrio sp. | reverse complement strand
GCGACAGGCAAGTCGCTCGCCGAATGGCAAAAGATGGACCGCGAACCCCCACCCGCGCATTGGCAATTCGAAATTCATAAAATCCTCCCCGAACGTGAGGAATTATATGACCGCTGTAACCGCCGCCTCGTCTGGATGGTTGAAAACGGGGCTTTGGAAGAAACAGCGGAATTCGCCAAACGGCTTGAAAACGGCGAAGTTAAAGATGGTGTTCCGCTCTGCAAAGCGCTCGGCTTTAAACAATTCAGAGCGCATCTGAACGGTGAGCTCACCTTGGACGAAGCCATAGAAATCGCTCAAGGCATCACCCGTCGTTACGCCAAACGGCAAGTCACATGGTTTCGCAACCAGCTATAAATTGACATAACCAAAACAGACATGCTAATTAGCCGCATGACTGGGTTAACATTAATGCAACGGTTTCATAAATTCGGAAACGCCTTACGCGAAGAGGTGTCCGACCGCGTAATTATCCATCGCACGCCCGAAGAAGTCGCCGCCGTTATCTTTGGCGGAACACTCAGCGAAGAACAATCCAGGGAAGCAACCGCCCTACATGAAGCATTCAGTAAGCCTTCAGCCCGCCAGAAACTATCAAACGCCATACCTTTCGGGACATACGCAGGCAGTTTCGACGAATTGCGCGACGCATATGCCTCAATGCAAGGTCAGGGATTAGGTCCCGCATCCAACCCGATCAGCCGCGCATACGCGGAGCTGATAACACTCGGTCTAACCGGTCAAAACGCCATCAGGCTCATGCATGCTGTCGGCTTCAGCACAGAGAATCTGGGCCATTTGCCAAGCGGATCCGAAGCCTATGAGGTCGGGGTCGAAAAATTACGAAAGATCCAGCAAATCTGGCCCGAAACATTCGAGGCGGCCATACCCGAAAAGGTCGCGATGGAGTTTCACGCCGATCAGGCATACTCTCAAGACCGCAGCTAGTAGAGCGTCTCCCAAACACCTTGCCTTTTTTTCAGTTTCTGCTTTGATGAATGACAATCACATTCAAGCGGGAGTTAAAACATGTCGGCACAAGGCGATACCATAGCGCATTACGAAGACTCATTCCCTTTATCCCACTTCGTTCAAAATGGCGAAGGCGTCCGTAAAATCGTAGATACGATCTTCGGACAAAATGCTCCTGAACAAACACATTTGGATACCCGCGTTAAACGTATCTTTGACAGGGCGCGTCCCGCCGAAAGTGGCCATAGCCTCAAGAGTGCTATGGACAAACTTGAAGCTGACATGCAACTCAGCCCAGCTGCACGTGTAGAGATTGAAGACCTTCTGGACAGAACGATACGCGACAATATCGGAATCATAGTCGACGATGTATTGCGGCAGGAGCCTACAGCCCTGATTACCGACACGGACTATGACCAGCGCCATTATCTGGGCGTACGCGTTCATTTTAAATCCATCAGCCCCACCGCAGCCACAAGAATGAAAGCCGCGTTTACAGACAATTTAGGAGCCAACTTATTCGAAGGCCCATCAGTAATTGCCGATGCAGGCCCTGTCGTCGTCGTAAATGGCGAAACGCCTGTTGCAGGCCGATAACGCAAAAACATCAATGAATTAGCCCAAACAAAGGCTACGATTAAACCGCGTAAAAACCAGCCCATATTGAAATATTATTTCTTTTGATGGTTTTTTACGACTTTTTATTATCATTTATGTTGACCAAGCGACAAAATAGTGCTCTATTTATCTTATTGAAGCAGATACGGACAAACGCAAAAATGCGGTAAAGGGCAAAAAGCCCGAGGGTGTATAAAAAACCGATCTGCACAATAAAGAAACCGCTGCTTTAAGCAGGTCTGCGGGAAAGTTTTTAAAAAGCGTTTTGAAGAGGTTAAGCGCCTTGGTCCTCCAAACACAGCCAAGGCCCGCCAAATCAAAAACGCTTTTATTGTTTGCAAAACATAAGAATGTTTGGTTTAAGAATTATATGAACTTGATTTTGAACAACCTTGTCGATGTGGTCGTGGTGCTTCTAGTGGAGGCGCGGCGCGCATAAGGTTGAACATAATCAAATCTTAGCCAAGCGCCCTTAGAAACATTCGAAGGGCGTTTTTTATTGCACTGCTTATACGAGAAACGTACAACACATATAACATTTATAACGGAAACAGAGCCATGAGCACCAAAGAAGCCAAAACAGAGGCACCGAAAACAACACCGACCGAAGCCAAACAAATGACTGGCGCGGAAATGGTTATTAAAGCCCTTATCGAGCAGGGCGTCGAAGTGATCTTCGGATATCCGGGTGGTGCCGTGCTCCCGATCTATGACGAGATTTTCAAAAACCAAGGCAAAATCAAACACGTTCTGTGCCGCCATGAACAAGGCGCCGCCCATGCCGCCGAAGGCTATGCGCGTTCAACCGGAAAGGTTGGCTGCGTTCTGGTGACATCCGGCCCCGGTGCTACAAACGCCGTTACAGGTTTGACTGATGCCCTTTTGGACTCGATTCCGGTTGTTTGTATTACAGGTCAGGTTCCGACCTTCCTGATCGGTACAGACGCGTTTCAGGAAGCCGACACGACAGGGATTACCCGCCCATGTACAAAGCACAACTATCTGGTAAAAGATGCGAACGACATCGCCGAAACCATGCATGAAGCATTTCATGTTGCCCGTTCCGGTCGCCCCGGTCCAGTCGTTATCGATATCCCAAAAGACGTACAGTTCGCCAAGGGCGGCTATCAAGAAGCCAAAAAGCTCGAACAGGAATTTTACCAACCCCGCACGCAGCCGGACATGGCCGCGATCGAAGCTGCTGTTGAATTGATGGCCAATGCCAAACAGCCTGTATTCTATACCGGCGGCGGCGTTATCAACGCAGGGCCGGAAGCTTCCAAGCTGTTGCGTGAACTGGTTCAGGAGACAGGCTTCCCGATCACATCAACGCTCATGGGCTTGGGCGCATATCCTGCCTCTGACAAACAATGGTTGGGCATGCTCGGCATGCACGGTACGTTCGAAGCCAACTGGGCGATGCATGATTGCGACGTTATGATCAATATTGGCGCGCGTTTTGATGACCGTGTGACGGGACGTACGGATAAATTCTCTCCGAACTCAACCAAAATCCATGTTGATATCGACGCGAGTTCGATCAACAAGAACATCCATGTTGATATTCCGATCGTTGCCGACGCTGCCGAAGCAATCCGCGCAATGATCGAGGTCTGGAAGAAACGCAAATACAAAGCCGACGAAGCCGCCATGAAAAAATGGTGGGCACAGATTGAAGAATGGCGCGCCAAAAACTGTCTGGCTTATAAAAACGATAACAAGATCATCAAACCGCAATACGCGCTTGAGCGTCTTCGTCACTTCACAGAAAAAGACAAAAGAGACACATTCATTACAACCGAAGTGGGCCAACACCAGATGTGGGCCGCGCAATTCCTGCCCTTCGACAATCCAAACCGTTGGATGACCTCCGGTGGTCTGGGGACAATGGGCTATGGCCTGCCTGCCGCTATCGGCACGCAAATGGGCAACCCCGACGGCCTTGTTATCGACGTTGCCGGCGAGGCCTCGATCCTGATGAACATTCAGGAAATGAGCACCGCCGTTCAATACCGCCTGCCTGTTAAAATCTTTATCCTCAACAACCAATGGATGGGCATGGTTCGCCAATGGCAAGAACTTCTGCACGGCGAGCGTTACTCTGAAAGCTACACAGAAAGCCTGCCTGACTTCGTCAAACTGGCCGAAGCTTATGGCGGCGTTGGTTTGCGTGCAGAAACACCGGACGAACTGGACGGCGTTATCGAAGAGATGCTGCAAACTGACCGCGTAACCATCGTTGATGTCTGCGTTGATCAGAAAGAAAACTGCTTCCCGATGATCCCGTCAGGTAAGGCACACAACGAAATGATCCTGTCCCCAGACGCGGATCAGTTCGATAAATCACTGGTTTAAAAAACACGTACAGCTTGATTAATCATCCCATACCTGTTTGCATGCAGGTATGGGCGTACAAGGTTTTTATCCGCTATTCATCGCATTTATAATCACTCTGGTCTTGATACTGGGGTCGTTTGCCGTGCCGTCCATCATCATAATCGGCCTCCCCGCACTTCTTTGGTACTGGATCATCGGCATGCTGATCTATGGCGGTTTCGTCTATTGGGGGGCAAAGCTCTATGATACCTGACGTCAATATCATTATCGGCATCACCGCAGCCTATTTCCTGCTTGTCCTCGCCGCGATCATGTACACGCGCATCCGCTCAACGGGGAAAATCATGCCGGGATTAAGCGAGTTTTTTCTCGCCGGTCGTGATATCCATGTCGCCATTCTGATTTGCACCTTTATCGGCAGCTTATTCAGCGCGTCGTTCGCGCTCGCGTTACCAACATTTGTGTTCAAACACGGCCTCGCGGGATGCCTGTTCGCCATTGCGGGCGATATGGTCGGCATTCTGTTCATGGTCACATTGTACAAGGCTTTACGGGCGTACTCGGTTAAACACGAGATTTATTCCCCTATCGAATGCTTGAGCAAAGCCTACAGCAACCCTTGGGTAGGCTTTACCTGCGCGGTACTGATGATCTTCTTCCTCTCGCCGTATATCTCCATGCAACTTGTTGGCATCGGTAAATTCCTTGAAGGGTTCAGTGGCGGGGAAATCGGCTATGTGCTTGGCGTCGGCGGCATGATGAGCGTAGTCGCACTCTATCTAATCTTCGGCGGCATGCGGGCCGTTGCCTATACCGACTTCGTACAAACAATCGCGATTTTCCTTGGCGTATTCGGCAGCGTCGCACTCTTTACCTACATGAATTGGGGCGGCGTTTCGGGCTTAATGGAAGCTGCGCTCGAAAAAACGCCCGAGCACCTGACCGTCCCCGGTCCGCTTGATTACTATGAATGGCCGCTTTTCCTCTCGGTCAGCCTCATCACGCTCGGCCTCGTCTTCCAACCGCACCTTTTAACACGCGGCATGATGGCTAAAGATGACAAGCAAATTAATGCCATGGCTTTCGGTCTGTTTATCGGCTTAACCCTCGGCACAATCCCTGTCTTCCTTTTCGGCCTCGGCGGCGCGGTCTTGTATGGCGACACGGTCGAACCAAATCAGGTCATGGGCGTAATTTTTCAAGATATATATAACCACTCTCTCTTCGGCCTGATCGTGACCGGCCTGATGCTCGTCGGGGCACTTGGCGCGGCAATGTCGACGGCAGACTCCATCCTGCTCGCCATCGGACAAATTTTCACACGTGATGTCGCTTCACCATTTTTGAAAATGGGAGAAAAAGCCCAAGTCCTGCTGTCCAAAATTGTCATGCTTGTTGTTCTGGGCGGCGCATTCTGGATTGGCCTTCACCCACCGGAACTCATGGGCGATCTGGTCGTCTACTCTGCATCCGCGACCTGTATTCTGGTCCCTGTATTCGTTGGATTCCAATGGGAAAAACGCTCTGACAAAGCCGCATTTCTAACGCTTGCCGTCGGCGTAATCACCCTGTTCACACTGGCAATCACAAAAACCAAGCCTATGGGATTTCAAGAAGGCTTTCTAACCCTGCTCGTAACAATCCCAACCTATTGGCTCAGCTGCATAATCTTGTATAAACGCGCTTCCCAGAGCGCTTAATCTTTGCTAAACCTGTTTGCATGAATGCAGCGAAGAAAAAATATAAAAAGTCAAAATCCGTTTACGCCCCCGGACCATCTCAGGGCGAAATCGGATCACACACACTGGCTATTATCGTCAAAAACGAACCGGGCGTATTGTCCCGCGTCATCGGTCTTTTTACCGGCCGTGGCTATAACATCGACAGCCTGACTGTCGCAGAAACCGACCACGAAGAAGGCATGTCCCGCATCACGATCGTCTCAAGCGGTACACCCGAAGTCATCGAACAGATCAAAGAATCTTTACGCCAACTTGTGCCCGTGAAACGCGTGCGCGACCTCACTACATTCGGCCCGCATATCGAACGTGAGCTGGCTCTGATCAAAGTCGCAAGCACAGGCGACAAACGCATTGAGTCACTGAGGCTGGCAGACGTCTTTCGCGCCCGCCCTGTCGACTCCACGCTTGAATCCTTTGTTTTTGAGCTGACAGGCACAACCGAAAAAGTCGACGCTTTCATCGATTTAATGAAACCGCTTGGCCTCGTAGATGTTAGCCGCACAGGCGTTGCCGCCATTTCCCGCGGATCAACCACCCATGATGAGATTGAGGATTAACATGAAAAATTTGGCATTAATCGGATTGTTGAGCCTTCCCCTGATCCTTACCGGATGTGTGGACCGCGAACAAGCCGATGCCAAGTTGGTCAAAGGTTGCATTGCCGCCGTAGAAGCTTTCTTGCCGGAAGGCGATGAAGTTAAAGAAATCTATTCAAAGGAAACGCGCACTCACCCGACTATGGGATATGGTCACAGAGAAGTGGCTCTCGAAGTCTCGGTCTCAGACGGATATCACGTGCGTGACGAAA
The DNA here is from genome assembly GCA_964562515.1 of uncultured Micavibrio sp. GTDB lineage: Bacteria > Pseudomonadota > Alphaproteobacteria > Micavibrionales > Micavibrionaceae > TMED27. The sequence continues at coordinate 20,193 of CAZLTT010000007.1, read as the reverse complement.
CCCATGCCTGCATCTTCCTCGAAGAATTCGGTTTTGCCAAAATGTCTCACCGCGCCAGTATATATCAACTGAATTACGAGGGACGTATAATCGGGCAGGAAAACTACCAAATCCGCGGTGATCTTCAGGATATGACAAAACTGACCAACGCCGTCGACGCTGCTATGTCAGGCAAATAGCCCTATTCGGTAACTCTTTACAAACTTGTCCGGAATATATCACTGTATATGCTGATAGCAGTGAGGAGCTCCCATGGAAAAAAAGATCGAATTCGAAGGCTCACAGGGCCATAAACTCGCCGCGCGCTTGGATCTTCCTGATGGAGAGATCAAGGCCTACGCCCTTTTTGCACATTGTTTCACCTGCACAAAAGATATCTTCGCCGCAGGGCGCATTGCCGTTGCCCTCAATGCCCTCAACATCGCCGTGCTGCGCTTTGACTTTACGGGCTTAGGCGCTAGCGAAGGTGAGTTTGAAAACACAAACTTCACATCGAATGTCCAAGACTTGATTAAAGCTGCGGACTATATGCGTGAAAATCTTGAGCCCCCGACGATCATCATCGGCCATTCCCTTGGAGGAGCAGCCGTTTTGGTCGCCGCCAACGACATTCCTGAAATCAAAGCAGTGGCCACAGTCGCCGCCCCAGCAGCAGCCTCTCACGTCGCACATCATTTCGAAGAATCCCGCGCCGAAATTCTTGAAAAAGGTGTCGCAGAGGTCAAACTGGCCGGGCGTCCGTTTAAAATTCAAAAGCAATTCATAGAAGATATTGAAAGCCAAATGATGGACGAGCACATCCGCAAGCTGAAAAAGCCTTTATTGGTTATGCATGCGCCGCTCGACCAGACCGTTGGCATTGAAAATGCCGAGCATATTTTTAAACTCGCCAAACACCCGAAAAGTTTCGTTACGCTTGATGATGCCGACCATCTCTTGAGCCGCCGCTCTGATGCGGCCTACGCTGCGAGGGTTATTGCCGCTTGGGCGAGCCGTTATGTCGGATACAAAATGACGCCGATCGACCATTACAAAAAAGTCGATGACCACGAAGTGAACGTCCGCAGTTCGGGCAACGGAAAATTCCAGCAATACGTACAAATGGGCAAACATTTTTCCTATGCCGACGAGCCCGAAAGCATGGGCGGCGACAACATAGGGCCTGATCCATACAAATTCCTGCTTGCTGCGCTTGGTGCATGCACATCCATGACACTGCAAATGTATGCCCGTCGCAAAGAATGGCCATTACGCAGCGTGGAAGTATCCTTGAAACATCAAAAAGAACACGCGGAAGACTGTCAGGATGTTGATGGTGATTGCGAAAAAATTGACGCCATTACGCGGGAAATCAAGATCAACGGCGAAGAGCTGGATGAAAAGCAGCGCGCACGCCTGATGGAAATCGCCGATAAATGCCCTGTTCACCTGACTTTAGAAAAGGGCGCACATGTCAAAACAAGCAAGAAAACTTAAGGGCCTGAAGGCTCGTCACCCTCAACGCTAACGGATGTATTTGGCCAAACCTCAATACATTCACCGCGCGCCAAAGTACCCGCAACAGCTATCAGCGCCGCATGCGTTCCGTCCCTGGCAGATAAAGCACTTAACGACTGACGCAACGCACGCGTCAGCTTAAAGGCTGTCATCCCCTGTACAGATTCAATGATCTCCGGATTTGTCTGGGCACAAGCAACGCGCAACAAAGCGGATTTTTGCTCAGGTCGTAACCGATCAGTTACCCGCTCGACCGTGTATTCATCAACGGCAATCTGCAGCCCGTCAGAAAGCGCATGTTTAAGTAAAACACGCAAAGAATGTGCACCCCTTACACTCGGAATATCCGCCTTCATGCGCACATTATCGAGGTGAGCCGCGACATCCGGCAAATGCACACCGCGCGAGAGCGCGATATCCCCTTGCTTCCTGCCAAGCAGGACATCCCTCGTAATTTCGGCCTCATCCACACTCAAACCGGATTTGCGAAAAAATGAACTCTGAAGATCAATATGCATAACAATAGAGGGCACTCTATTTTCAACCAAACAATATGTCAATTAAATCGCAAAATTCAGGGTCGTAAAACACTTGCCAAGGCGGTAAAAACCCTGTTTATTGCCTTTCACAAACGATTTTTGAAATTAAAAGGACGAAACACAATGTCACAGAGCAATGCAGCACAAGCTGTGCCCGAAAACCAGACATCATTGAACGTATATTACGACAAGGATTGCGACCTTGAACTGATCAAGTCTAAAACAGTGGCCGTCATCGGTTACGGTTCTCAAGGTCATGCCCACGCGCAAAACCTGAAAGACAGCGGTGTTCAAAACGTGATTATCGGTCTGCGTGACGGTTCATCCTCCGTAGCTAAAGCTGAAGGCGCAGGTTTCGAAGTACAAACACCTGCCGATGCGACGGCTAAAGCAGACGTTATCATGATCCTCGCACCGGACGAGCACCAAGCTGACATCTACAAAGCTGACATCGAGCCAAACCTGAAAGAAGGCGCTACATTGATGTTCGCGCACGGTTTGAACATCCACTTCGATCTCATCAAGCCTCGCGCAGATGTTGACGTCATCATGGTTGCCCCTAAAGGCCCCGGCCACACAGTACGCGGAGAATACCAAAAAGGTGGCGGCGTTCCTTGCTTGATCGCGGTTGCGCAAGACGCAAGCGGTACAGCCAAAGACCTCGCACTTTCATACGCATCTGCTGTTGGTGGCGGCCGTTCAGGTATCATCGAAACAACATTCAAAGACGAATGCGAAACTGACCTGTTCGGTGAGCAGGCTGTTCTTTGTGGCGGTACATGTGAGCTGATCAAAGCCGGTTACGAAACATTGGTCGAAGCGGGTTACCCACCTGAGATGGCTTACTTCGAATGCTTGCACGAATTAAAGCTGATCGTTGACCTTCTTTACGAAGGCGGCATGGCGAACATGCGCTACTCCATCTCTAACACAGCTGAATTCGGCGACTATGTCTCCGGTCCTCGCGTAATCACATCCGAAACAAAAGCGGAAATGAAGCGCATTCTTGAAGACATCCAGTCAGGTAAATTCGTTCAGGACTTTATGGGTGGCAACAAAGAAGGTCTGGACCGTTTGGTTGAAATTCGCGAACGCGAAGCCAAACACCCGATCGAAGACACAGGCGCAAAACTGCGCGGCATGATGCCTTGGATCGGTGCCAACAAGCTGGTCGACAAAGCAAAGAACTAATATCGCATTCAGATAATATAAGGTTATAGTGAGGGCTGCGATATTCATCGCGGCCCTTTCTGCATTTGGACAAAAGTTATGAGCATAGAACCGCTAGCACAAGCACAGGCAGAAAACGACAACGTCACGAAAGGCATCATCTTCGCCTTATCGGCGTACTTTCTGTTCGCCATCATGACGGCACTTGCCAAACATTTGTTCAATGAGGGATATCACATCATCGAGATTGCATTTTACCGCAACCTCATCGCGCTTGTGCCTTTTTTCATCATTTTCCAGATGCGCGGCGGCTTTAAAAACAATATCCCTGTAAACAAGAAAGGCATCTTTCTCCGCAGCCTTATTGGCGCGATCAGCCTCGTCGTTACATTCGGGACATTCGCCCATTTGCCAATGGCGGATGCAACCGCAATGATTTTCGGCTCAACTCTTGTGGTACCGATACTCGCGCATTTCTTCCTCAAGGAACATGTCGGCATTTACAGATGGGGTGCGGTGGTGATCGGCTTTGTCGGAATTCTCATTATGGCGCAGCCTACGGGTGCGACGAACTGGATCGGTATTGGCTTCGCCCTTGCGACGGTGATGTGCCACGCCACCATACAAACTATGGTCCGCTGGATCGGCCGCACAGATTCTCCATTCGTCATCACCTTTTACTTCATAGCATTGGGCACGCTTTTCTGTGGGATTTTCATGCCATTCTTGGGCAGTATTCCGTCTTCGGAACATATATTGCTGTTCCTTGCAGTAGGCATGATCGGCTCGGCGGGACAATTTTGCATCACATCCGCGTTTAAAAACACACAAGCCTCTATCGTAACCATCTTCAATTATTCCGGGATTATCTGGGCAACCAGCATTGGCTGGATTATCTGGGGCGATTGGCCAACACTGGCGATTTGGCTCGGAGGCTCGATTGTTATCGCGTCCAACCTATTTATTATTTATAGAGAGAGCAGAAAGTAAAAACGCATGTCCGCTGACGCATCTATTTCCGACAAAACTAAGGACCAACTGATGTTGGCCATCGGCTTTGCCAGTATCAACGCGTTCATGCTGGCCGCAATGGGTTTGTTTGCCAAATTACTCGGTGAATATTACGGGGCGATTGAGGTTACATTCTTCAGGAATGGCAT
>CAZLTT010000007.1:0-15727 GCA_964562515.1 uncultured Micavibrio sp. | reverse complement strand
GTTGACACAACATTGCGTTGGATGGGCACGACAGAGCGCTCGACAACCACTGTATTCTATTTCATGGTATTCGGCACCCTCACCACTGCCGTGCACTGGCCATTTGCGGAAATTCAGCCCGGCGCATTTTCAACAAACGCCTTATTGATCATTTGTGGCCTCGGCCTTACCGGGTTGCTGTCACTTCTCGCCAAGACACAAAGCTTCCGTCTTGGCGAAGCCTCTGTCATCGCGCCGGTCATGTACACGATGATTATCTGGGCTGTCGCCTTTGATTATTTTCTATGGGAAAAAGCACCGACATGGAATGTTATCGCGGGCGCGGTGATCATCATCTGCGCCAACCTTCTCATTTTGTACAGAGAACGTCAGAAACATCGCGAAAAAATAAACGCAGCCTTAGCCAAACATAGCGGCGATGGCTGTCCACATGCATAAAGCCGCGCCGCCGAACCATGCGAACACAGTCAAATACATTGAAGGTGCTCTTATTTTAAAGCTTTCGTTTTTGATCGCGTAAAAATGCATAACGCGGCCGATAAACATACATACGCCAACGGCATGAACAGCCCAATATGGCGCACCGCTCAGTTCCGCAATCAACATAAGGATCAGCAATATCGGCACAGTCTCGACAAAATTGCCGTGCGCACGCATACGACGAATAAGCTCTTCATCTCCGCCATCGCCTAAGCTGATTTTTGCAGCAACGCGCCTTTTAACAACATGCAATGTTAAACCGTATTGGATAATGGCAAATAACGCAGCGTAAAATCCTGTAACCATATGATTGCCCCTTATGTTTTTCTGCACCAAAAACGGTACATAATTTTAAACGTATCCGGATGTTTGCCTTCAAACGCGTCCCAATGATCGAGATTTAATGCTGCCGGATCGTCCTTATATATTTTGTGATATTGGTCGAAAATGGCGGGCGGCAAGTGAAAGCCGAGAAACGCCAACCCGAATTCATCCAGAATATCTTTGATCTGCGGCAGGGTAAAACGGTGCTCCTGCACATGGAACAATAAATCGCGGCATTCCGATGTGTAATAATAATCGATATATTTTTCCAAATATGCCTGCGTTTGCGCGCCAACCAACGCGGTTACGTTATCGCGAAAATCGCGAATACCGTTCAAATCGTCATCAATATTCTCTTTGGCAATAACATCGCGGGATTTCACAATCCCCGCACGTGCTTGCTCACTATAAAGCGCAATCCGCATCAACCCATCGGGTTTAAGCAAACCGTTCAAAACACTCCATCCCGCTTTCGGATCTTTCATATGGTGCAACACGCCTGACGACGTGATGTAATCAAAACGCTCTTCCAATACGCCAAGCTCAAGGATATCCGCATGCTTGAAGGTGACATTTTCTATACCAAAATGCTCGGCTTTAGCTTGCGCATACGCCAATGACACGCGGCTAAGATCAATCGCCAGAACATCCGCTTGCGGCAACGCCGCCGCCAGCTCGATCGCTTCGCGTCCCGTACCACACCCCGCAATCAGGACTTTAATCTCCCGCCCTTTCAACGGTGCTTCGATCTCTTCATTTTTCAACAATGGCTCGAACGCATTCCAACGCGGATACGGGAAATCCTCATATTGCTGCTGCACGGCCTTCGACGTTCCGTCTTTTATTTCGACAAGCGCTTCAATATGCCTTGCGCGTTTTTGCAACGCCAACGGCTCTTCTATATGGGTTTTGAGAAACGGCTCGCCCGCATAGTGCGCGAGCAGCTCTTCGGCGTCATCCCGCTTATAAAGCGGCTCATAAGCCGCACACAGAGCCAGATTGGCCAACGACGCCTTTGGATCAAATTCAACATCCTCATCGGCGGAGAATATATGCTCGACCCGAAACGCATAATCCGCAAGCGCCTGAAGCAGTTCGAGAGCGCAATTCTCCGCGCCCTGCTCTGCACACCAACGCCGCAAATATTTGATAAAATTCTCAAACGATTTTTTATGAACCGCCAAACGCGAAAGCCCGAGCAGAAAAAACGGATCATCCAAAAATGCAGGCTGCGCTTTTTCAAACGTTTTCTTGAAAATTTTGTAACTCGGGTTCCCGTCTAATTTCTGGAGCAACGATTTAAAATCACGATCCAGTTCCAGATCACTCAGCCAAAGCGGCGCCAAATCCTGATGCAAGATGTCGTCGGTTTTCAGACATTTGAGGATCACACCGCGCAAATCATCATTACGTTGCCCAAAACGATGTTGGCGGATATTGGTTATGAACTTTTCTTTGTAGCTCCGCACTCCGCCATTCACATTGATCGCCAACGCAAAACAATCGGCGGCGGATAAGGGGTTTCCCATTTCAACGAACACATCCCCCGCAGCCGCCAAAGCTTTATGATGCCGCGGATCGAGCGTTGTCGCTTTTTCAAATGACTGAATGGCCAGATCATACTGGCCATTACTTGCGAATTTTAATCCTGAGTTATAGGCGGTTTCTGCCTCGACATTCGGCGCAGATGAAAGCTGCGATGGATCGGCAAAAACCATGACGAAAATTTATTGGAGCTGTAATCCGTTATGATCGAAAATACCGATCAACTCGTCTTCATGATCGACACAAATTTCAATCACACCCGCTTCAGTCGAGCCGGTCACATTGTAAAGATCGTCAATAAAGGCCATCACGCGATGCTGTTCTTTAGCCGACAAACGCAAAAACCCCTGCCCGACTTCCAGAATAGGCGTGTCCTTATCAAATTTTTGATCAGTAACGATATTTGCACGGTAAAAACCATCCATCACGTTCAGTGGAGAACCGCCGCGCATTTCGACCCAGTCCTGAGGCGTCCAGTCATCTTCGGCCCACTGGCTGTTATGCGGCAATTTGGCTTCATCAAGATAGGGGCGAACCTGCTCACCCTTTGGCGGATACCATAAATGCTTCCAAACATCGCCATTGCCTTGCGCATGGACATTTCCGGCAGCAAACGCACAGCCGATAAAGAGACTAAAAGCATGAAAAATATATGAAAAACGCATATGAACCCCGAATGGTTAATTTGAACACCATATTAACAATTAAAATGATATAATAATAGATATGGCAGGACCAATAAATATAGCACTCACAGGTTTAACAGCCGCAACGCGCCAACTGAACGCGACGGCATCGAATATTGCCAATTTAACGACTGTGGGATCACTGGAAGAAGGCGGACAAGCGCCCTATACACCGTTGACCACAGAACAAACCACAATCAACGGGCAAAACGGACAGCCATTCGGCGTCAACAGCGCCTTTGCTCCGCGTAATCCGCCATTTGTTCCCGCATTCGACCCCGATTCACCGTTCGCGGATGAAAACGGCGTGATCGGCGTGCCGAACATCAATCTGGCCGAGGAAATCGTCAACCTCAACCTCGCCGAAATCCAGTTCAAAGCAAATATCAGTGTCATCGAAACTGCGGCCGAGCTGGACGAAGAACTCCTCAATATATTCGACGAAGAAGTATAATCACCGACAGATCATCTTGCGGATCGCTGTGAACTCACAGATACTGCTTGTATGAAATTTGTCTATTTCGGTTACGACTTTAATCTCCCCGCAGTTTCACGGCTTTTAGCCGACGGACATGAACTGGCTGGTATCTTTAGCTTCGAAGTTGATAACATCTTCAACTTCAATCAGCGCACGAAAGAACTCGCGAATAATCTGGGCATACCGTTCGAGATCAAAGCCGTGAAAACAAGTGACATACAACCTTTCATAGACAAAAAGGTGGATGTGTTTATTGCCGCAGGCTACCCGCATAAAATCCCGCCGATCGATGAGCAGGACGCATACGCCGTCAACGTGCACCCAACGCGACTGCCCAAGGGGCGCGGGCTCATGCCAATACCGCCGATACTTCTAAACAACCTGACGGACACGGCCGGTTTTACCGCTCACAAAATGACGCAGGAGTTCGATGCCGGCGACATTCTTCTTCAAGAGACGTTCGATCTGTCGCCCGATGAAACTGTCGAGACTTACACATCAAAAATCGCCATCCGAACACCTGACTTCTTTTCTAAACTGTTCGAAAACCTGCCGACACTTTGGAAAAACGCTGAGCCACAGGACGAAGCACAAGCAACATCCCTAAAGCCACCAAGTAATAATGAGCGGGTGTTTAGATGGACTGAATCGGTCGAAGAGATCGACAAGATTGGCCGTGCCTTCGGACGTTTTGGCAGCATCGCGCAAATCCGCGAACATTTTTACGTCGTCTACCATTTCGACACGTGGAAGGAAGAACATAACTATGTCCCCGGCACAATCGCCGCAGAAATGAGCCGCGAAATCGTCATTGCCGTTAAAGACGGGTTTGTATGTTTAAAGGATTTTGATCAGTTAAAAGCCTAGGCTGCTTCTTCCGAATTCGCTTTTTTCGGCAAGCGGGCCTTCAAGAACCAGAACTTTTCGATCGCACTTACAAAATCAAGCATGTCTTCGAAACCGTTGCATTTCGGCACATACGCATTTGCATGATTTTGATAGGCTTTGAGAACATCATTCTCATCAGAAGACGCAGACATAACGACCACAGGAATATCGCAGAAATCGACATCACTTTTGATTTTTTTCAAAATCTCATGCCCGTCCATTTGCGGCAAAGTCAAATCAAGAATGATCAAATGAGGGCGAGGAGCGTCCTTGAACTCTCCCTTATTATAAAGATAGCTTAAAGCATCTTCACCACCACTCACCTGATGAACTTCATTTTTGATTTGCGACTGATTGAACGCCTGCTCAACAAAAAATGCATCTGCATCCTGATCATCCACGACCAGAATTTGAATAGGGTGAGAGGAATTAAGAACACTCATATTAGCTTGAAACCTGCTTCTTGATTGTTATGTACCCGCACGTCTTTGCACAAAAACTCAAGGCCGTGAAAGTGTGTTTATTTCCAGTAAGATATGTCGCTTTCACTGGAATTTACAAGGGGAATTTTCATATTTTTTCAAAAAAATGGTTTATTTTTCAAGCAAAACAGAACTTTAAGCCATACATCAGATTTCACTGATAAACAGCTTACATAGACCTCCAGTCGTGATTACTGCGACGGACTCCACCCCGAAAGCCACATTTCCAACGGCACGACATCTGCCTCATCACCGTTTTTACCAAACCATGAATCAATCGCATATTTCATTTTTGTCTCACGGTCGATAATCACGGCAGTGTTATGTGGCCAGGCACCATCAATAAACGAACCACGTCGTGCGGGCGTGGTTATTTCATGAAATTGCATTAACCCCTTATCCGCAAAAAGCTGCAGGTAAAGTGAGGTATTTACAGTCTCATCTATACAATCCAATTGATGCGGTCCATGCCCGCGCATGGTAGCGCCGGCCCGATCTTTCTCCGTGCCGGTTTTAGTACCTACAATTTTTTCCATCTGTGCTACGGCAGAGGCAATTTGCGCGCGCTCTTCCGCGGAGCTATCGGCGCCATCAAACATTCTTTCAACCGTCCGCCACTCAGCATCATCCAACTCAACGAAGCTCCGCTCTCGGCAGCCATAGGCTCTACACACATAAAAACTACTCGGATCATCCGCAGAGTGGGCAAAACGCTCAAGCACCAAAGGCGTTTCAGAGCATGCCGAGACAGTAACAGCCACAAAAATAAAAGCCGCCATTAAAAAACAGCGGCTTTTAATAAATATTAGAATTTCGAGCATCATCTACTAGAAAGTAAATGTACTGCGGATTGTTCCTATAAAGACATTCTGGCCTTCTGTATCAACGCTAGACTCCTCAGTACCTGTACGCATAATCACCAGCGCATTGTCTGTACGTTCGTAAGCCGCACCGATTTCAAAATTGATCGGACCATCCGGGTTCAAAACGATACCGGTATTAAACTTGAAGTTATGAGAATGCTCGTCATCATCCAGATCGACCATACCAGTTTGGTTAAGCGCACCGGTTACAGCTAGACTGTCATATCCATCAACATCAATGATTTCATAGCCATATCGAGCACCCGCGTTCAACTGTAAATCCGTTCCGAAAACATTGCTCAGATATTGAGGACGTGCTGAAAAATCAACACCAATAAACGGCTCGTAACTATGTGATGTGATCTTGGATGTGTAATCGAAATTCAACGTACCTGAGTTCGTTACACCGCCAAGCCACTCAAAGTTAGTAGAATGACCGTAGCCGAGACCAACATAAGGACGAAGCGTGTATTCATTCTCATTGTTATACATCTCCATCTCTTGACCAAAACCGGCTTCAAAACGTGTGCTTTCAAAATCACGATCATAACGGATATTTTCAATATCGCCGTTTGCAGCGCCAATCACATAGCCTGACGGGCTCGGACCTGCACCAACACCAACAAGAAGCGTGTCACGCCCGTTTGCAGAATACATTCTGTTAACCTCATTGAATGACGCAGTTGTGCGGTCAACACCCAAGAAAAGGTCAATAGGCTGCAGGCTGTAATGATGATTGTAAAGGTTAGGAAACAAGTTCGGCAGAACGTTCGGCAAAATATTCGGCGTTTCGGGTGAATATGTTAGATCAAAGCCCAAGCGGTTCACCAAAGCGCTATTAGAAGGCTTAATTTCTTCAAATCTGCGCGTATTCATCATGCCCGGCTCCTCGGAACCCACATAACCCGGAAGCCCGGGAATATGAATACGACCACCCGAGAAAGCAGCCTGAATATCCAAATTATCATAGTACGCAGCTTTGGAAGCAGCTTGCTCAACCTCGTCTACCTTCTCGCATGGATAGCGCGTGTTCCACCTTACTTTCAAAAAGTTTATGGCACCGCCAATATCACTAGCCTTTTGAGCTGCTTGAGCTGGATCAAAATATGGGTTGGCTTCCTGTCGTGACTGCCCCTCCAGTTCATCCTGCTGTTTTTCCAGATTGCTCATCGCACTATCGAGAGCAGCTCTATTACAATTCGTGATCGCTTCCTGAGCGGTATCTATGTTTGCTTGCACATTTCGGTCAAAATGAGCATTAGGCATAGTAGCTGTAGTGCCCACATTACTGTATCTTTGTGCTTGAACGGCTGAGGATGAGACTATGGCTAATCCGAGAACGGTTGTTCCCAATAAAATCTTACGAAGCATTTTTCCAAACTCCTGATTAAAAATCTTCTTTAAATATCTTTTTAAAAATCAAATAAGCTTGGATCTTCCCCCCAAGCATGAAACCACTTTATTCACAATGGATTGACAAAAACAAGCCCGCAAAAACATCAAATTTGCAAAAACAGGACAGAATGTTGCAAAAACGCAACATATAAGAATAACCTAAATTATATTAATCAAATGAACAGGTTACGCCGAACCAACTACTCGGCTGCAGCAGGCATTTTGTCCGATTTAGGCCGCGAGGAGATAAACTTATATGCGCAACCAACACAAACCAGAACAGACGTATAGAAAACAAGCTCCATACCCGTAGGGCGCGGCGTATAGCCGATCAGAACTTTTAAAGTTTCACCAAGAAAGCTTCCACCGGACAGAATAGCCGAGGTATCCCAAACTTCCGGATGCAGCTCCGGCAAAACACCCGCGGCAATAAGAAAGCTCGCACCTTGCGCGGCCATACCAGCGGTAAGAACAATAAGAAGCCAACTCGTCACAGTGAATAGATATTTTTGTGCCGCTTTCAAAAGCCCCATATACAGCATCAAACCGACAATTGATCCGCCGATCAAACCGCCGATACCACCAACAACAATTTCTGATGCAGCAAACGCGCCGGACGCTAACATTCCGTAGGTAAACAGAACAATCTCGGCACCCTCACGAAACGTTGCCAAAGCAATTACCCCGACCAGAACATAAACGGACTTGTTTCCGGATACGACGTCCTGACCCATTGCTTTAAGGTTCTGCGCCAAATGACGGCCATGCGTTTTCATCCAGATGACGGTCCAACTCAAAAAACCAACCGCAGTGAACATCACGGCTGCGTTAAAGATTTCCTGCCCTACGCCATCAATAGCTTGAGAGATACTCTCGGTGAAAAACGCGATAATTACAGACCCAAGAACACCAAGTCCAAGCCCGGCCAGCACCAGATTGAAACGCCCTGGCAAACCGCGGGTCGCCGCCATCACGATGCCGATAACAAGCGCGACTTCGATAATTTCACGAAATACGATAGTTGCTGTCGGAAACATGGGCGTCTGTCCTTTGCTTAGTGTTGTTGGCCTTATTCAGCGATAAGATAACCGTTAGCGCTATCCAGATTAAACTCGCCAAAGAAGTGATACTTACCGGGTTTCAACGGCCCGACAAATATAGTCGCTTTCGAGTTACCGGCAATGATCTTCTCACGACGGAAATCGTCACTCTCGAACTCCTCAGGAGTTGGGTCCTGATTATCAACAACCAGTTTGATTTTTTGACCCGCCGGAACGCGAATTTCGTCAGGTGAAAATTTGTGATCTTTAATTACGATTGTATAAACACCGTCTTCACTCTTGGCTGCAGTTTCCTGTTCACCGAGTTTGATCTCACCAACAGCCGTTTCCAACTTCGCATACCATTCACGCACTTTCGCTTCTTCATGGTTCTCCGATGCGTGGTGAACAGCCTGCACGGCTTCATCAACCGCATCCAGTTGAGACTGAGGCGCTGCCTTATCCGCAATCAATTTATCAATAGCATTTTCGAGCGTGTAACTAATTTCATGAATTTTCTCGAGCTGAGATCCTTCAAGTTTTTCGGATTTCAAAATACCGGCAATCTCCGAATTTTCATTCTTCAATGTTTTCACAGCCTCTTCAGCTGTTGCAATCTCTTCGCCTGCGTAATGCTCTACTCTCGCTTCATCGTGGTCGTGATCATGGTCATGATCGTCCTCGGCTAACGCAGAAACGCTGAAACCACCAATCAACGCAACGATTGCGGATGTAAGAAGATATTTTTTCATCGATGAAATGTCCTTCATATTTATGCCTGTATTCATTGAGAACAATTCTCAATATCACACCTTTTGCCTCAGAAGACCTGAAACTGTCAACCTAAAAAGCCAAATGCGAATAATTCTCATTTTTACTGTTGACCCGTATATTTTTTACCTTATAACGAGGGCTATATTTTTTGAATGAAAATCATTCTCAACACGAGAAAACCTTTTAGAGAGAGGAAATGAGACCATGAAAAAGGCCCTCATATCGGGCGTGTGCGCCCTCGGCTTACTAACAGCCGCCCCTGCATTTGCAAATGACGGCATGCCCAGCCGCGAAGAAATGTGGCAAATGATCCAAATTCAACAAAAACAGATCAAAGAACTGCAGACACTGGTCAAAAAACAAGATCAGAAAATCGTTGCGACCGAAACAAAAGTCGAGCAAAACGCTGCGCAAGTTCAAGAAACAGCGATTAAAGTTCAAGAAACAGCCAAGAAGGCCGATGCCACAGAACAAACCGTTGCGGCAATTGACCCGGCTTCCATCGAGCCTGCAGCCGGTAACGGTTGGTGGGATCGCACTAGCTTCAATGGCTACGGTGAACTCCATTACAACGGCGGAAACGTTGACCAAATCGACTTCCACCGCTTCATCATTGGTTTGAACCATGAATTTACAGACGATATCCGCCTTATCAGTGAACTTGAAGTCGAGCACTCGGTCATCGGGGACGGCCAAGAAGGTGATGTTGTACTCGAACAAGCATTGATTGAATTCGACTTAACCGAAGACGATGCGCATAAAGCACAAGCCGGTGTGTATCTCCTGCCTTTGGGTATCCTTAACGAAACGCATGAACCGCCTACATTCTATGGTGTAGAACGCAACATCGTTGAAACACAAATCATTCCGTCAACATTCCATGAAGCGGGTGTCCAACTGTTGGGTAATCTCGGCGAATCCGGTTTCAGCTATAATGCCGGTGTTCACTCCTCTTTGTCTGTTGATCCTATGACATTCGACATTCGCGGTGGACGAAACAAAGTGGCCAACGCCGAAGCAACCGACCCTGCCTTTACAGGCCGTGTGAGATGGTCCGGTTACCCGGGCGTCACTGTTGGTGTTGGTGGTCAATACCAAACCGACATCACGCAGGACGCCAACGACGACAAACAGGTCGGAGCAACTTTGGTTGAAGCTCACGCCGATCTTCGTCGCGGTGGTTGGGGGCTTCGTGCGCTCTATGCCCGTTGGGATATCGACAGTAACGCTGCTGAAGCTATCGGTGCCGATGAACAAGTCGGTTGGTATGTTGAACCGTCTTACCGTTTCGAAGTGCCATTTGGCTTTGATGATGGCTATGGCGAACTCGGCGTCTTCACACGTTACAGTGAAATTGATGAAAACGAAGGATCAAACGCCGTTGACAGCGAAATTGACCAAGTTGACATCGGTCTAAACTACTGGCCAATTCCAAATGTTGTGCTGAAGGCCGATTATAATTTCATTGACGGTCCAACAGATGCACAGGATGATAGCCGCCTGAATCTAGGAGTTGGCTATCAATTCTAAAACGAGGCTATGACCAGATTATTGGTTTTTACATTTGTGTTGATTTTATCAGTCGCCCCGAAAATTTCGTGGGCGGCTGATGACGTTTATCAAAGCCCTGAAACATTCATCGCAGAAAGTTTCGGCGGCAAAGCGCCCAAAGCCAGAACACTGACCCCCGACAGCGCCCTGACCACAAAAGTCAAAAAAATCATGGGCGATCATTACCGCCTGCCATCCGTCAAATACTGGACAGACGGGCAACGCACAGCATGGATTCTCGAAGATATAGGCAAATACAAGCCGATCACGACAGGTTATCTGGTGAATACGGATAACGAACTCGAGCGCGTAAAAGTTCTCGTCTACCGGGAAAGCCACGGCTGGGAAGTCAAAGAAAAATTCTTCACCCGCCAGTTCAAAGGCGCGGGCCTTAAACGCGAAAAAAAGTTAGATAAGCGCATAGACGGCATAGCGGGTGCAACACTCTCCGTTCATGCCTTAAAAACTATGGGCGCGCTTGCCCTGACACTGCATAAAGCAGTAACGGAGGGCGGTTCATGAAGTTCGGGTCCCGCTCATTCTGGCTTAAATGGCACTGGCGCATCGGCATTGTCGCGATCGTCTTTCTGGTCATTCTATCCATCACAGGGTTGGTGTTGAACCACGCCCGCGCGCTCGGACTAAACGATGTGATGATCGAAACACCCTGGGTTCTCAAAGCGTATAATATGGACATGCCCGAAGGTTATATTCGCGGAACGGAAGAAGACGGTGAACATATACTTGTCGATACCGAAGACGGCACTCTGGTCCTTGATGCGAACACGCCCGACATTCAAAAAGCCGTCGAGCGCGAGTTTCGCGGGGATGGCGTTTCACTGGAGCGCATTATTCTGGACGCGCATTCAGGCAAGCTGATCGGCATTTCCGGTACGCTGATCACGGATTTAAGCGCGCTTGCCATCCTGTTCTTGTGCGCAAGCGGCTTTTACAACTGGCGCAAACGCACACGCGCCGCGAAAGGGAAATCATAATGACCCTGACACGTAGACGCTTCATGACCTCGATTGCTCTGGCCGGCGCCTATGCCGCTTGGCCGTTCAAAGATGTCTTGGCACATGCCCCGCTTTACACATGGCGCGGAATATTGCTCGGCGCCGACGTGCAAATGACATTTGCGCATGAAAGCCCTGAGACGGCTGAACAAATCGCCAAAAAATGCGTCGGTGAAATCAAACGGCTAGAGAATATCTTCACACTGTATGACAGCCATTCCGAACTGTCCCGTTTGAACGCAAATGGTTATATCGACACACCATCTACAGAGTTTATCGATATCGTAAAACGCGCCAATCACATGAACACGCTTACTGACGGGGCCTTTGACATCACCGTTAGACCACTAGAGAACGGTGTAAAAAATGCTTCCATCGGCATGGATAAGCTCGAATTCAACGAGGAGCATATACGCTTTAAGGGTGAGAATATGGCCCTGACCCTGAACGGAATTGCCCAAGGTTATATAACAGATCGCGCCACCGACTTGCTCAAACAAGAAGGCTTAACCAATGTTCTGGTGGAATTGGGCGAGAAACGCGCGATTGGCGACCACCCGTCAGGACGGCCATGGTTCTTAGCCGCAGACGGATATGACGCTCCTATCCCGCTCATAGATCAGGCGTTAGCAACATCGGCATCACGCAGTCCCAACGATGGGAAACCTCATATTTTCGACCCGAAAACCGCTCTACCCGTGACCTCGCACAAAATGATAAGTGTGAAAGCCACCAATGCCACCGACGCAGATGCGCTATCGACCGCCTTTATGGGCATGAACGCGCAAGCAATTGGCGACATTAAAAACAGCCACAAAGACATCCTCGCCGTTTACACGTCATAAAGTTTTCTTGCTTTTTCAAGGTAATGACTGCTATACCACCCCCACTCGATAACTTGAGTGGCCGGTCGCAGAACTCCTACCCGGCTTTATAGAGAAAACAAGGATAAAAAAGATGAAAACACTCGTCATTTGCTCCGGCGGACTGGATTCCGTCACGCTTGCTTATAAAATCGCTGCCGATACCGAACGCACGCTCACGCGTCTCGTGTCCTTTGATTATGGCCAACGCCACAAAAAGGAACTCGACTACGCCGCGACCTGCGCAAAAAACCTCGGCGTGCCCTATCATATTGTCGACATATCAGCCGTCGGCAAAGCCCTGACCGGCTCGGCTCTGACCGATGATGTCGATGTACCCGACGGTCACTACGCCGAAGAGTCGATGAAGGTCACCATTGTACCGAACCGCAATGCGATCATGCTCGCAATCGCATACGGTATGGCCTGCTCTAACGAAGATGAAGCCGTCGCGACAGCCGTTCATGGCGGCGACCATTTCATCTACCCCGATTGCCGCCCCGACTTCCTCAAAAGCTTTGCCACAATGCAAGGGCACGCACTGGAAGATGTCGCAGAAATACAGCTCTACACGCCTTATGCAGAATTGAGCAAAACGGAAATCGCTGCTGACGCGCATAAATACGGCGTTCCTTTGGAACAAACATGGTCCTGCTATAAGGGCGGAGACATGCATTGCGGGCGCTGCGGCACATGCGTCGAACGCCGCGAAGCTTTCGATCTGGCTGGCGTAACAGACACAACCACATACGAAGACAATGACTTCTGGCGCACAACCATCAAACGGGCCGAGGCTGCATAATGTATACAATCTCCAAGGAATATCACTTTTCAGCCTCTCACATCCTGTATGGTCTGGATGACGATCACCCGTGCTCCCGCTTACACGGTCATAACTACATCGTCATTGTTGAGCTACAATCCGAAACACTGAACGACAGCGGCTTCGTGCGTGACTACCGCGAATTGGACGCGCTGAAACGCTATATTGATGACAAAATCGACCACCGCCATTTGAACGATGTGTTGGGCAAAGACAATACGTCTGCTGAAAACATCGCCAAGCATTTCTATGACTGGTGCAAGGAACGTTGGTCCGAAGTCAGCGCCGTTCACGTTAAAGAAACGCCGAAAACACTGGCTACATACCGCCCATGATCAGGATCTCCGAAATATTCGGCCCGACCATTCAAGGAGAAGGCGCACTAATCGGGCAACCGACCGTCTTTGTCCGCACGGGCGGCTGCGATTACCGCTGCTCCTGGTGCGATACGCTGCACGCCGTCGACAGCGAATTTCGCAGCGAATGGACGCCTATGAGTGCTGAGGAGATTTTTGCCGAGGTCGAAACGCTCTCGAACGGCAAACCGCTAATGGTGTCTTTATCAGGCGGCAACCCCGCTATTCAGCCTCTTGGCGAACTCATCAAACTCGGCCATGACAAGGGCTATCAATTCGCGCTCGAAACACAAGGATCGATCGCGCAAGACTGGTTTGCCGATCTGGATATCCTGACCTTAAGCCCAAAACCCCCGTCGAGCGGTCATGAAACAGACTGGGATGCGTTCGATGAATGCCTGAAAGCGGCAGGAAACGGTCCGGAAACCGTCATGAAAATCGTAATTTTCGACCAAACCGATTATGAGTATGCGCAAGACGCCGCAAAGCGCTATCCCGCGCTACCGCTTTATTTACAGCCCGGAAATCATCAGGTCGAAGGCGAACCGGATATGAGCGGCCTGAGCGAGCGTCTGCTCTGGCTCGCCGAAAAAGTCACAAACGATAACTGGCACAAAGCCCATGTCCTCCCACAGCTGCATGTCATGCTCTGGGGCAATCAAAAAGGCGTATAAGAACCAATGGATAAAATACAGATCCACCCCCTAAGAGACAGCGATTTCGATAAAGTAGCCGAGCTATTTGACCAATATCGCCAGTTTTACAAACAACAGAGCGACAAAGAAGCCGCGAAGGTTTTTCTGGATAACAGATTGAAAAACAAGGAAATCATGATATTCACCGCACATCTGGATACGAATATTGTCGGTTTCACGAATATTTATCCGACATTCAGCTCTGTACAAATGAAGCCGGCCTGGACATTAAATGATCTATACGTCCACAAGGATTACCGCAGAAAAGGTATCGCAGAAGCGTTAATCCAGCATGTTCAGGGTCTGGCAAAAGAAAACAACATTTCGCATCTTCAGCTTGAAACAGCGCCGGACAACAAGGCCGCGCAAGCATGCTACCAACAAACCGGATGGCAACCGAGTGAATTTTATACTTACTATTACGACACAGGATCAGACTCATGACTGAAAAAATTTATGACGACCTAACGCAACTCGGCAGCGACACAAAAATTCCGAACAGCCCCGAAGAGGCAAAATTAGAACGCGTTCCCAACCCGCATAAGGATGTTAATTACAATGTGCGTTTTGTCGCCCCTGAATTCACCTCCATTTGTCCGCTGACCGGACAACCCGATTTTGCCCATCTGGTTCTGGATTATGTACCCGGTGATTGGTTGGTCGAAAGCAAATCGTTAAAGCTGTTTTTAACCTCCTTTCGTAACCATGGTGACTTCCACGAGGCCTGCACAATTAACATTGCGAAACGTATCGTATCCATTACTGAGGCCAAGTGGCTAAGGCTTGGCGGATACTGGTATCCGCGCGGCGGTATTCCGATTGATATTTTTTATCAGACAGACGAGCCACCAAAAGGGGTTTGGATTCCGGACCAAGGCGTTGCCCCTTATCGTGGACGCGGATAAAAAACCTGACTTCTCAAAACGTAAAACCGCTTCTTTTTCGCACACCCCTCCCCTATAGTGCGATCACAATAAAACGAAGGATCGGACACGTTGCTGCGTATATTTGAATGGCACGCAAATTGCGTAACGGTTGTATAAATTTGGGAAGTTCATCACGTGCGATTTTTAACCGCCATCACCGCGAGTATGATTTTGTCCGCCTGTGCGCTCGGGCCGGACTTTATGCGCCCTCTCACTGCGGGCGATGAGCAGGACCAATTCCTGAACGAAGCCCAAACCCCTGAAAACCCCCAAAGCATGAATGCGTGGTGGACGCGTATCAATGATCCGCTGCTTGATACATACATTAACGACCTGCTCGCGCAGAACCTTTCGCTGAAACAAGCCAGTGAACGGGTTATTCAGGCCGCTGAACGCACAGACATAGAACGCAGCGCCCTTTTCCCGAACCTAAGCGGCGGCGGCTCTGCCTCCCGCCAGTTCACACCGGGCAGTTCCTTCAACAACGGGCTTTTAACATCCGATCGCATCTACACCAACAATGTGAATGTCGGGCTGGACGC